>JAGMCF010000012.1 GCA_023129415.1 Candidatus Cloacimonadota bacterium | reverse complement strand
ATCTTTGATCTTAAAGAAATTCCAAAATCATTTAGTGTTGATTTGAATGTTCATGACTTTGCATACATAAACTACTCAGGAATGCAAGGAATCTTTGCATTTGCAAAAGAGCATCGTGACCAGGCAAAAAATATTATTATCTCTCCTCCTGAAGATTTTGATCTCTATCATTTTGCACCTTCACATTTTCAAGATGTGAAATTGACCAGTGAGTTGATGTTTAAAGTAATAAATATTGAAAAAGCTCTAACTCAATTAAAAGTAAGACCCGATTTAAAATTTGACTTTATGCTTGATATTACCGATCCAATTTCAGATAAAAACAGCGGAAAGTTTGCGTTCCAGATTGCTGATGGAAAAATAACAAGAATAAAGAATTCACAAAATATAATAAAAACAGATATTAGAAATTTTTCAAGATTGTTTATTGGAAGAAATTCAGTAAAAGAAATTCTTGATTATGGAGAAGCAGAAATTTCAGAAAATATTATAGAATCTCTTAACATGGTGTTTCCCAAAGAGAATGTTTATATAAAAGATTGGTTTTAAGATGGAATATAGCCACCAGTCTTCGCTACGCTACGCCCCGGCAGGCAAAAAACACACCCGTTCTCCATCCCGATTATATCGGGACTGCGAAGGGTGAACAAAATAACACGAAAAAGTATTTAACCTATTGTAGTGAAAAGTTAGTAATAGTTCGTGGTGAAAAAACTATAGAATATAGGTCTTATGAAGAAACTTAACCACGAACATACACTAACTGACACGAACAAATTTAAATGTAATAAAAAAAGTTTGTGATAGTTCGTGTAAGTTCGTGGCTATATACTCATTGGAGGAATATGAAAAGTAAAGTATATTTTATTGATTTCAAGACGAGTTTTCAAAGAAACATTTTTGATAAGCTATCAAATATTGCTGATAAATCCGGTTTTTATAACTTTTTTGAGCAATATGATAAAGTAGCAATTAAACTTCATTTTGGTGAATATGGAAATTTTAGTGCTGTCAATCCGAGATTTATTCGCTTTTTCGTGGACAGGATAAAAGGGAAAGGTGGAAATCCTTTTATTACTGACACTAATACTTTATATGCAGGTCATCGCTGCAATAGTATAGACCATCTTAAACTTGCAACTATGCATGGATTCACTCCGGGAGTTGTGGATGCACCTATTATAATTGCAGATGGCTTATTAGGTCAGAATGAAATCCCTGTGAAGGTAAATAAGAAATTCACAAGAACTGCATATATAGCTAGTGATATTTATAACACAGAAGCAATACTTGGAATTTCTCATTTTACCGGGCATATAGAAACTGGCTTTGGTGCTGCAATAAAAAATATCGGTATGGGGTGTGCTTCTCGGAAAGGAAAAATGGAAATGCACAGCACTACAATCCCCAAAATCAGATTGGAGTATTGCACAGGTTGTGAACGATGTCTTAAATGGTGCCAGGTTGAAGCAATAAGCATTGTTAATGAAAAAGCACAGATTGATATAAACAAATGCACAGGTTGTGGTCAATGTATATCTGTATGTCCTTACAATGCTATAGGTATTGAATGGAATGCAAAAACTGAGTATTTAACTAAAAAAATAGTTGATTATGTTTATGCAGTGAATTTGAATAAAAAAGGTAAAATGTTCTTTATTAATTTTTTGAATAATATTACAGCACTTTGCGATTGTACCCCGATATATGGCGAGAGGATTATCCCTGACATTGGAATACTATTTTCTGAGGATATAGTTGCTATTGATAAAGCATCGATCGATTTATTTATTGAAAAGGCAGGAAAAGACCTGTTTGCGAATCTATACCCAAAAACTGATTGGAAAAAACAATTGCAATATGCAGAAAGATTGGGATTGGGTAATCAAAAGTATGAATTGATAGAAATACAATGAATTTACTTATGTTTTGTGAGGATAAGGAATTAAAGCGATTAAGTCATATTATGCAGAACTCATGAATTAGGCATAAAAAGAGGAGATTCACAAATATCGGATCTCCTCTTTTTTTTATAAAGTGAATCTCATCGTTTGTCATATTTAAAAGTTTAATACTCTTGATGCATACTATTAACATAACAAAAGAATACAAAAAATTGACAAAGAAAATTTACAATGTATTCTTATAATTTGAAAGTAGATATTTTAAATTGAGTTAATTGGAGATAAATAATGGATTTAGGCATCAAGAATAAAGTGGCATTGGTAACAGCATCGAGCAGAGGTCTCGGAAAAGTGGTGGCTCTCCAACTTTCCAGAGAAGGTGCACAAGTAATAATTTGTGCAAGGAATAAGGAAACACTTTTTAGAACCAGAGATGAAATTGCTGCAGAAACTGAAGGTATAGTAGAGGCTTTTATTGCTGATGTCACAAATAAGAAGCAGATAAAAAAAATGGTTGAGCAAATCGTAAAAAAATTCAGCACTATTGATATATTAGTTTGTAATGCAGGTGGTCCACCTGCCGGAATGGTAGATGACTTTAGTCTGGATGACTACCATGATGCTTTGGAACTTAATCTTTTAAGCACAATAAACCTTTGTTATGAAGTTATTCCTTTTATGAAAAAACAGCATTGGGGCAGGATAGTAAACATGACTTCAGTTTCTGTAAAACAACCGATTGATAATTTGATACTTTCCAATACTTCAAGAACAGGGATTTTAGGCTTTTCTAAGTCTCTTTCAAACCAGGTTGCAAAATATGGCATAACCGTAAACGCTGTGTGCCCGGGTTATACAAAAACTCAGAGGGTAGAAAATCTTGCTAAATCATACAAAGAAAGTGGAAAAGGAACGATTGCTGATTTCTATAAAAAGATTGAAAATAGCATTCCAATGAGAAGGCTTGGAACTCCAGAGGAATTTGCAAATGCAGTAGCATTTCTTGTGTCTGAAGGTGCAAGCTATATAACCGGCGTTGCTTTGCAAATTGATGGAGGATTTGTAAAAGGATTATTTTAAGATTGCGAGAATAAAATGAATGATTTTATGAAAGATTGGGAAAATACACCTTATCCCCAAATGATTAGAAATCTTCCTGAGATTGATATTCCGATTGAAGGAATTCGGGGTTGGCTTATCCATAGTAAAGACAAACAAATCGTCTTTTTAGACATTGATCCCGTCGGGAAGATGCCAGAGCATTCTCACTGCTCACAATGGGGCATTATGCTGGACGGAAAAATGAAGTTGACCATCGATAATGATACAAAAATTTACCAAAAAGGTGATTGGTACTACATTCCTGCTGGAGTTGTACATTCCGCTGAATTTCTCACAAAAGTTCATGTGATAGATGTTTTTGACGACCCCAATCGGTATCAAATAAAATAAGTTTCAAATATAATTATGAAACATAAATTATACATCAATCAATAATAAAAGGAGAAGAAAAAATGGCAAAAACAAAACTTGCAATCATTGGATGTGGCACAGTAGGCCAGGGTTTACTACAGATTATAAAAGACAAAAATGCAGATATTGTTGTAGTTGCAATTTCCGATATGATAAAAGGCTCATTGATGGATCCGGATGGGATTGATATTTCCCTTATACTCGATATCTTAGACAAAGGTGGGAAAGTGGATGACTTTGATAAAGTCAGTCATTCTGCTGTTAGAGGATTGGATGCTATTGAAACTATCCGACAATGTAATGCTGACATAATGGCTGAAATGACTTATACTGACATTAAAACAGGACAGCCTGCCACTTCTCATATTGAAACTGCATTGAAAAAAGGAATGCATGTAACCACTTCCAATAAAGGTCCTGCGGCATTGTATTATAAAAAACTTTCCAAACTGGCTACTGATAATGGAGTTAAATTTCTGATAGAGGGAACAGTTATGAGTGGAACACCTGTTTTTAATCTTGCTCGTGAATGCTTTGCAGGATGTAAGATATCAGAAGTGAAAGGAATACTTAACGGAACAACGAATTATATTCTTACAAAGATGGAAAATGAAGGTTGGTCTTACGAAGATGCTCTTAAAAAAGCACAAGAACTGGGTTATGCAGAAGCTGACCCAACCGCTGATGTTGAAGGATTTGATGCTCTGGCAAAAGTGGTTATTTTAAGTAATGTACTTTTAGGTGGAGATGTTATTCCTGATGATATACCCTGCGAGGGAATTAGCAAAATCACTTTAAAAGATGTTAAGTCTGCTGCCAATGAAGGAATGCGATATAAACTTATCGGCTCTACCAAACTTGAAGGAGATAAAATTGTCGCTTCTGTAAAACCTGTTAAATTATCTCTATCTGATCCGCTCACAGGAGTTGGTGGTGCAAATAATGCACTAACATTTGATACAGATTTATTGGGTAAAGTTACAATTCAAGGTGCTGGGGCTGGAAAGATTGAAACTGGATTCTCAATCTTTGTGGATATTTTATCTATTATTGGGAATTGATTCTGAATAGAATTTAAAATGAATAAAATTTGCTAAACCTTCACCTATTAGATTTTTGTTATTGTAATTTTTGTAATTGATATTTACCTGCCCCGTGAAATACGAAGTCCCGCTTTGCGGGATTTCACAGGGTGAATTATTTGATTATTGTTATTTGGTGTTTACCTTATCTACTTCAAAAATAAAATTTGTACTGTGAAATAAAAATTTTTAGGAGGCATTTATGTCATATACAGGAAAATGGATACAAATTGATCTTTCCACCGGGAAGCATGAGTTTGGAGAAACCGATAAAGCTCTTTTGGAAAAGTACATTGGCGGTAAAGGATTGGGATTTGCATTACTTGAAAAAATGGCTCCCAGTCCTGAACCTTTCGGACCAGATAATCCTTTGATTTTTATCAATGGACCTTTTACAGGGACAAGGATTCAGACAAGTGCCCGAACATGTTTGGTTACTCGCTCACCGCTTACAGGGTCTATTCATGATTCAAATTGTGGCGGTCATTTTGGTCCAGCCTTGAAAAGAGCGGGATATGATTATCTTATTATAACGGGAAAATCAGAAAAGCCTGTTTACATTCATCTAACGGACGAGAAGATTGAAATTAAAGATGCTTCAATTTTCTGGGGTAAAGGAATATTTTTTACAAATGACGAATTATTAAAGCTTCACCCGGGTAAGAATCCAAGTGTTGCTACAATAGGACCTGCAGGAGAAAACCTTTCAAAGATTGCTTGTATTGGTGTTGAAAAATATCGTCAATTTGGGAGAGGTGGTGTCGGGGCAGTAATGGGATCGAAAAACTTAAAAGCCCTTGTTGTTGATGGTAGTGTTCCTATAAAATATTATGATGAAGAGAAGTTTATGGAATTGAACAAGCAACTTACAAAAGATATTGTAAATCATGATAAGGTAAAATTCCGCCGTCAAAAGGGCACAATGATGTGGATTCGTATGGGGCAGGAGGACTATGAATTTCTGCCTACAAAAAATTACCAAAAATGCCAGTTTGACGGATATGAAGGGATAAGCTCGGAAACCTGTAGAAAAGAATTAAACTGGAAAGATACAGGATGTTATAATTGTGGAATTATGTGTGCTAAGTTGGCAAAGTGGGATGGTCACGAACTTGAAGGACCTGAATATGAAACCACAGCGTTTCTTGGTTCCGGGTGTGAAATTTCAGATTGCAAAGATGTAGCACTTGCAAATTTAATATGTGATGATCTTGGTCTTGATACAATTAGTGCTGGTATAACTTGCTCATTTGCAATGGAATGCTATGATAAAGGTTTGTTAGAAGATTGGGAAGGTTTAGAATTGACATGGGGTAATGCTCTTGCTCAAAGAGAACTCCTAAAATTGATGGTATATAAAAAAGGCATTGGAAAGATTTTTTCTGATGGAACAAGAGATGCATCAAGAATAATTGGAAAAGGTAGTGAAGAATTTGCTATAAATACTTTTGGTATGGAAATTTCTGGTGTTAATATTAAAGGTTGTCTTACAATGGGTGTAGCAATGGCAGTTGCGGATTTTGCCAGTCACACTCGTCTATGGTTAACTGAAGGGCAGATGGGACCAGATTTCAAAATTGAGGATATTCCTTCAGCTGTTTTAGAAGGATTGGACGAAATTAATACTCGTAATTCCCTTGTAATTTGTGATTTTGTTCCCTACGGGTTTGATAGATTAGCACCAATACTGAATGTCGCCACAGGATTGAATCACACTCCCAAATCATTAATGGAGGTTGGAGCAAGGATTACAAATTTGGCACGAAGATATAATTTACGAAATGGTAGAAAACATACAGATGACATAATTCCAGAACGCTTTTTCAAAGAAGAATCAGTTTCTGGATTTATGAAAGGAAAGATTCTCAACAAGGATTTCTTTAAAGGATTAATTCAAAAGTATTACGCTCTGCGAGGCTGGAATGAAAAAGGTGAACCGACTGAAGAAATCTTAAATAAATACGGATTATAAAAAACACAAAAGGAGAAAGCATAATGGCAGATAAGAAAGCAGACCTGGCAGGACCAGGCATTGGTGATTACAACGAGCTGGAGAAAATTCTACCACGGGACTACAGCTCTCTACTTACCCCAAAGGAAACAATGACTGCACTCTTTGCAGTGAAAAATTACATTGAGGAGAATTTGTGTAAGGAGCTCAATCTAATGATGGTTCAAGTTCCCCTGATAGTTGATGTTGAGAGTGGTGTGAATGACATGTTAGACCGTGATGGCTCACGCACACCGATCCAATTCCACATTTCAAACGATTATGACAAGCACCCAATCGATGCCCAAGTAGTGCAAGCAGCAACCAAATGGAAGCGTGTTGCCTTAAAGCAGTTCGGTATGAAAGTTGGTGAGGGTTTGTGTACAGATATGAAAGCAGTGCGCAAGGACTATTTCCTTGACCACGACCACAGTTGTTATGTGGACCAGTGGGATTGGGAATTGGTGATAACTGAAGACCAACGCAGTTTAGATTTTTTAACGGAAGTGGTAAAGAAGATATGGAAGGTTCTAAAAGGTGCAGAACTGCATGTTCAGGAGCTCTTCCCACAACTGAAGACTGACAAATATCCTGACTTGCCAGACGAAATCACATTCTTGCATGCTGAAGAAATTCTTGATATGTTTCCTGATTTACCACGCAAGCAACGCGAGACTGAAATAGTAAAAAAATATCCTGCAGTATTTATATATGGTATTGGCTGGACCCTCAAAGATGGCTACCCGCATGAAATGAGAGCACCTGACTACGACGATTGGGTAACAGAAACGGTTTCTAAGGATGGTAAACCTATGCATGGTCTTAATGGTGATATTCTTGTCTGGAATCCTGTAACTAAACGTCGTCATGAACTGACATCTATGGGTATACGCGTTACTGCTGAAACACTTAAGAAGCAGTTGGAGATTACCGGGCAGCTTGATTTCCTTAAGTTGCCATACCACAAGGCAATCATAAACAACGAGATTCCTCTCTGCATCGGTGGTGGTATTGGACAATCCCGTACTTATATGATTTTGCTAAAGAAAGCCCACCTGGGTGAGGTAAGTGTAACCGTATGGCCAAAGATACTCAAGGATATGTGTGCGAAAAATAAAATCTATGTTCTTGAATGATCAAAAGATATATCATTATACTTTTTGTTTTCTGTTTGCTAATACTCACTTAAGTGCCTTTGGCACTTCGAAAATCATTCTATGAAATATCCTAAATTTGATAGAAGTAAATAATTGAGTGGTTGAATATTAATAGAAAATGTATTTATATTTCGGATATACAAGGTAAAAGCTCAAAAAACTTGACACAGAGAGGAGATTTTCTATTTAAATTGTGAGGAATAAGCATAGAGGTGTTAATGTCATTGATAGGAAAAGATTCAAAAGTTTGTTAGACCAAGTTTAATCTAAATAAGAAATAGACGATATATGTCCTATTATATAGAACAGATGTCCCATATAATAGAACAGTGGATGGAGACAAGTTGATACCAGTTAAAAGAAAAAAAATATTAGAAGTTTTCTTGAAGAGTCCTTTTAAAGAAATACACCTTAGGGAACTCGCTCGGTTGTCAAAAGTTTCGTTGAACAATGTGGATAATTCGCTGCGTTTATTTGTGAAAGATAATATGTTTAAAAGACGAGAGGTTTCTAACATGACCTTTTTTAAACCTAATTTGGGAAACGAGTCTCTTCTAAAAATATTTGAATTCTTAGAGCTGGAAAAGAAAAAGGAATTCTACGATAAGAATAAAAGGATAGCTAGATTATTGCAGAAATATACACAAGACATAGTAAATTTATCAAATAAGAGAATTCAATTAGTAATTCTTTTTGGCTCGGTGGCGCGGGGCGAGTGGACCAAGGAGAGCGATATAGATATACTAGTAGTTGTTTCTGGAAAAGATAAAGATGTGATAGCAGAATTAAATAAAGCGAAAATAGATGTAAGTCCACTATTAGAGCTGAGGCCAATAAGTACTACAACCGAGAAATTTATAGAAGGCTTCAGAAATAAAACTGAATTTTATGATGAGCTTTGGGAAGACAGAGTAGTTTTGTATAATGAATTTTTGTTTTGGCAGATGATTAAAGAAGGAGGCAAATTATATGCCTAAAGATGTTGATAAAGCTTTAAGTGTATGCCTTCATCCTAAAAAAGGTAAACCCAATCTTCGTAAAATATCTGCGAATATTGAAAGGGCGAAGCAGCATATTGATAAAGCGCATAGTAATTTGCGAGCCATGGAAGTAATGTTTGATAATGACTTATTTGGTTGGACGATTATTTGTGGATACTATGCTATGTATCATGCATTATTGGCATCGTTATTTAGAATAGGCATTCGAGCCACAGCCCATTATTGTGCTATAGTAGCCTTTAAAAAATTCTATGTTGAGCGCGGTAAAGTAAAACCAGAATATATTAGTTATATTAAAAAAGCGAAGCAGCTCGAACAAAAGTATGCAGAGAGTTTAGAGAAAGCCCAAGAAAACAGAGTCATTGAACAATATGGTGTTGAGATTCTTAGCAATGACGATGCTGAAGAGATTATAGATGATGCAAAGGATTTTGTTCTTAAAATAGAAGAAGTACTGGTCGAATAGATAGAGTGATGATAAATAAAATAAATGATACTTGAAAAGTCAAATTTAGTAATTGATGAGGGCAGCTTCATCTAACAAAGCATAAAAGATTCTTCCGATAGGTCAGCGTTTTTTCAGGGTATATTTACCCCGTTAGATAAGCTTTTATTTAATTTTGATATGTGTAATTCATATTTATTTAACGGGGTGAATTTTACTTATGAGTATCAATAGCCCAGTCATTTATGACTGGGATAAGAGGTAAAAACGCAGAAACAGGGCGTTCACGCCCTTTACCAACACTATGGAAAGGAAAATCCCGATATATCGGGATGGCAGTTTTTTCTAATCATAATTTTTAGAGAAAACAACTTTTCCAGAAAAAAGGGAAACCCAACTTTGCTAAAGCTCCGTTGGGTAAACATAATTTAAGGCAGAAAATAAAGACCGCCATATTTAATTTTACCAATTGTGAAATGAAATATTTTATCAACTTCTATAAAAGTTGCATTTTAAATAAGATACTTGTCCTAAATTCTGGTCTAAAAGTCAAATTATTTATGCCAAGAAAATCTCTGATAGGTCGAGCTCATCCAAATTTTTGCTTCGCAAAAACTTCTTTTATGCTGGGAACGTTAGCATAAATATGATAAATTCTAAAAATAATTAGTTTTCTCGAATTTTAATAATAAGAGTATTCATGTTTCAAGTATAGAAAGGAATTAAACTTATGAGAAAATTACATAAGCTTGGTATGATATTTCTATTTCTGCCTATTATACTATGTTCTGGTTGTATTAATGACTGGTTTCTTTGGCGAAGAGGACATATCGGGCATTTTTTATATGGAGGAGTATTAATGCAATTGCTATTCTTAGTTATATTAGGATTGATAATTTATTTTATTATTAAAAGTACAAAATCAAAGAGAGACGATACTTCATTCAGAGATACAACATTCAGAGAGACAGCTTTAGATATTTTAAAGAAACGATATGCAAAGGGTGATATCACAAAAGAAGAATTTGATAAAATGAAAAGAGATCTGGAAAGTTAATTTAAGTTACTTTACTATATTAAAATTTCAAGAAGGGATGCAACAAAATGCCAAACATTACGGTAGAAGGTCCACCAATTAAAGAATTAGACGCAAAACGCAGACTTGCTAAAGAGTTAACTAAAGCTGCGGTAAGAGCTTATGGCTTACCTGAGGAAGTGATAGTTGTTCTTATTAAGGAAAATCTTCCAGAAAATGTAAGCGTAGGAGGAGAATTGATAATAGACCGACTCAAGCAAAAATCTGAGAAATCAGGTTAATAATCTCACGAATCATAAGTTTTATATCTCGTAAAATTCCCTTCTTCTATCATTCAAAACATGATTTGTTTCGGTAACAAATTTATTTTGTGCATCTGTAGGATTTATTTCTACAATCTTTAAAATTTCTTCATCTTCTGTAGCTTGTGCTAAAATATCTCCTTTTGGAGATGTAATCTGGCTTATTCCGGTGAATGTAAATTCTTGTGTTTCGTTTTTCTCTGTGCCAATTCTATTTGCTGTAATAGTAAAAACTCTATTTTCAAGAGAACGAGTTATCATTGCTTTCTGGCAGAAAGGTAAAACCAGATTAGCAGAATGACAGATGATATCAGCTCCTCTCAAAGCAAGAGTGCGAGCTGATTCAGGAAAAATCCAATCAAAACAGATCATTAAGCCGAGCTTGGCTCCACGAAATTCAAAAACATTAAATCCTGTGTCACCAACTTGATAGAGCCTTTTTTCATCTAAAAATAAGTGAATTTTACGATAAATTTCAATTCTACCATTTGGGAATACTAACATTTGAGAATTGTAAAAATTATCATTTTCTTTTTCCAGAAAGCCAACTACAATAGCACAGTTCTCTTTTGCAGTGATGTTCCTAAAAAAGTCAGCAATTCTGCCAGATTTTGCAGGAGCAGATACCGGTTTCATCTCCTTTTGATTTGTGAAAAGATAGCCACTCGTAGCAAGTTCAGGAAGAACTATCACATCTGCTTTACAGCCTTTCAGCATGATGTTGATTTTTTCAAGATTATGTCTCTCGTGAAACAATTTTGGTGCAAATTGTAAAAACCCTACTTTCATCTGAAAATCCTTTCTAACCACAAAGGCACAAAGAAAAAAAAACAAACTCATTCCCAAGCCCCAGCTTGGGAATGCTTAACTTTTTATAATATCTTATGCGAAACTTGAGTAACATAACAAAATATTTATCCGCTTATATTCAGTTTTTCAACCAGGATGGATGGTGCTCCAATAGATGAAAAGTTGAATTTGAGATTATCACCAATAGCAAAAATATTTTGAAGTAATTGTAGGAAATTTCCTGAAACTGTAAAGTTGTGTATCGGGTATTTTCTTTGACCATTTTCCCAGTAGAATCCCTGGGCACCCATTGAAAAATCACCAGAAATTGGACTGCATCCACTATGCATACCAGAAAGTTGAACAATTTCAATTGAGTTGGGAAAAACATTATATAAATCATCTGCCGGGGTTGTCCCATTAGGGATAAATAAATTAGAAGGTGAAACTTCCATTGTACCTTTGTAAGAACGGTGGGCATTACCAGTTGATTTTGTTTTATCTTTTTTCGCAGTAATGGTATTGTGAAGGTATGATTGAAGAGTTCCTTCAGAAATCAAATTTGTGGTTTGTGAAGGATATCCCTCATCATCAAAAGGTCTTGTAGAGAAACCAATATCAAGCAATGCATCATCAATAATTGATACAATATCATTAGCAATTTTGGTTTTCAGTTTTCCTTTAAGTAGAGACCTGCCTTCTTGAACCGATTTTGCTGAGAAGATTTCCGAGAAGGTTGCAAGAACTGTTGCTGCCATTTCATTATTGAAGATTATAGGATATTTGCCTGATTTGATTTCTTTCGCTTCTAAAAGCTCTAATGCTCTTTTTGCAGACTCATTTCCAATAACTTCAGCATCAATTTGATCAAAATCGCGAGAAAATTTGTAGAATATTCCGGATTTTGTTTCTTCCTTATGTTGTGATAAACAATAAGTAAAACCATAAACTATATTAGAGATATATTCTTTTTGTAATCCATTTGTATTGGCAATCTTTGTGTAGGATTTATTATCTCCAATTTCCGAATATGGAACATTAATAATTCTTTTATCAAATTTACGAGCAGTTTGTTCTAATAGTTTAGCTTTATTAATCTTTTCGTTAACAGTAACTTTTTCAAGTTCTGGATAATAGATATGTAACTTTTTTTCAATTTCAGGATAGTTTTTGAATTCAATTTCTTCATCTGATTCAATATATGTAGCGTTTTCTTTTGCTTTATCAATAATAGTTTCAAAGGCTTCTTTATCTAATTTTTCAGTATATGCATATCCAACTGAATTATCTTTAAGCACTCTTACTCCAAGCCCGATTGAATCAGCATATTTAAAGCTTTCAACTTCCTGTTTGAATATTTTCACTGAAAAGGAGTTTTCCTTTGTTAGCAAGATATCTATATCTTTAATATTTTTTTTCTTAGCAATATCAAATATTTGCTCAAATTCTTTTTCAAACATCTTATTTCTCCTATAAATTATTTATCAATGAGTTCTGCTAAATAGCATTCGCATGTCATTCCTCCCGATATGTCGGGAATCGGGAATTCACAAACCTTTCCCCACTTTCGTGAGGACAAGTATTTCTACTGGATTCCCGTTTACACGGGAATGACAAGTTAGGTGAATTTTCCATATTTTGCAGATTTCATTTATTTAGCAGTACCAGCTCCTGCCACTGCAAACTGCTACTTTTATATCTGGCTTATTTATTTTCTTCCACCAACAATTATTTCATCAACCTTAATTGGAGGTTCCCCAACACAGGTTGGCACCATTCCACTCACTGAACCACACATTCCTTCTGCAAGGGTTAGGTTTTTTCCAATCATACTGATTTTATTAAGAATCTTTGCTCCATTTCCTATCAGAGTTGCTCCACGAACTGGTTTAGTTATTTTTCCATTTTCAATTAGATATCCTTCTGCAACTGCAAAATTAAAATCTCCAGTTCCAGGTTGGACAGATCCACCTCCCATTTTTTTTGCATAGATACCAGAATCAATTGAAGCAATCATATCATCAAATTCATCTTTTCCGGGAGCAATATAAGTATTTCTCATTCTTGAGGTAGGAGCGAACCTATATGACTGTCTTCGTCCACTTCCTGTTGATTTCATGCCGACTTTCATTCCACCTAATCTATCAATCATAAATGATTTTAAAATACCATTTTCAATTAAGATAGTTTTTTGAGTTGGTGCTCCTTCGTCATCAATCGCAGTCGAACCCCATGCATTAGGAATTGTACCGTCATCAATAGCTGTTACGCATTGGTTTGCGATTTGCTTACCCATCTTGTCTGCAAATACTGATGCACCTTTAGCAACACTTGTCGTTTCTAAAGAGTGTCCACAAGCTTCATGAAAGATCACACCACCAAAGCCATTGCCAATAATTACAGGGAACTTTCCACTCGGGGCATAATCTGCCAGAATCATTGTTACAGCTTGTTTAGCGGTTTTTTCTCCCAATTCTTTGGGGTTAACGCTTTTGAAAAATTCATAACCTTTATGTGCTCCAGGTCCTTCTGAACCTGTCTGCATTTCATTATCTTTACTTGCAATGGATGAAACATAAACTCTTGCATAAGTTCTGGTATCACCGGTTATCAGCCCATCACTATTGGCAATGTGAATTTTTTGTTCCTTTTCTAAATAATTGATATTCACCTGTGAGATAAGATTAGAATATTTTCGTGCAGCATCATCGATTTTTCGCAAGAATTCAATTTTATCAGTTTTTAGAATTGAATCAAAAGGAATCTCAATCTTATGTGGTGATACAATATCCTTTTTTCTCAAGTCAATTGCCTTGATATTGCCTTTCCCAATATCTGCATTGCTAACTGCATCAGCAGCAGCAAGAAGAGATTTCTCAGAAAGGTCATTCGTGAAAGCATAGATTGCTTTTGTTCCATAAAATACTCTGATTCCAGCACCGTAATCCTTACCCTCAATTACTTTTTTTATCTGGCTATCCAATAATTGAATTGAGGAATTGTATGTATCCTCAATAAAAATTTCAGCAAAATCTGCACCTTTTGATAGAGCTTTGACAAGAACTTTTTCTAATAAAGATTCATTTAACATCAGTCCTCCGAATTTTGATTGAAATTTTTATATTATATAACTGTGTCAAGAAAGAATGCATAAATTTTGACAATAAAATTCAATTATCAATTATTTATACTTATGGAGATATAATGTTTACTATAAATATTTGCAGTCATTTTAGTGCTGCCCATAGATTAGATGGTTACAATGGTTCTTGTGCAAATGTTCATGGTCATAATTGGAAAGTGCGTTTGTCACTTGAGTGTAAAAAAACTGACTCAATTGGTATGACGATTGATTTTAAAGTTTTGAAAAAACAGTTTGAGAAGATTCTTTCTGATTTTGATCATAAATATTTAAATGATTTAGAAGTTTTTTCAAACAATAATCCAACTTCAGAATTTATTGCAAAAATAATATTTGAAAAAGCATCTACCCTATTGAATAATTCAAATTGTGAAGTTAAAGAGGTTGAAGTGTGGGAATCAGAAAAATATTCTGTGGTGTATAGTGCAGATGAAACATACATATCGTCAAGCAGACACAAAGGTGAATGAAAATTGAGGGACTGAATGCACAGATTACAATTGTTCCTAACAGGATTTGTAATCCTGTTTATCAAAACACCATTACAAATGGTGTTAGGATTGTTTCAATGTAATTGTAATTCGTAATTTTACATTTACATTTGTGTCTTTGTGCCTTTGTGGTTAGAAAGGATTTTCAGATGAAAATAATTAATTCTGATTTTATTACAAGTGCTTCAAAATTCAACCAGTTACCCAAAATGAATCTTCCTGAGATTGCTTTTATGGGAAGGTCAAATGTAGGGAAGTCCTCATTGATTAATACTCTTTTACAGCGTAAAAATTTGGCACAGATTAGTAAGAAACCTGGCAAAACGAGAACCATAAACCTTTTTAATGTTGAATATATAAATACTGATGATAAAAGAAATAATTTGGTTTTTGCTGACCTTCCAGGTTATGGATACGCAAAGGTTTCTGATAAAATGCAGTTAAACTGGAAAAGACTGATTGAAAATTATTTACAAAAAAGAAAATATTTTTGTGGAGTTGTAATAATTATTGATATTAGGCATCAATCGGATGAGAAAGATATTCAGGCTGTTAAATGGGTAAGGTCGTATCAGAAACCCTTTCTTATTGTTGCAACAAAAAGCGACAAATTAAGCAGATCAAAGGTAAATAATCAGATTAGTTTATTAAAGAAGGAGTTTAATTGTTTAGATGAAGAACAAATTATTGGATTTTCAGCGAAAAACTTTTCTGGAAAAGATATAATTATAAACTGGCTTGAAAAAACCATAAAAAATTTTGATTTATAGTTATGGAGATATAATGTTAGAGAAAGTTAAAACCCCGGATGATGTAAAAAAGTTAAATTTAAATGAATTAAAAATTTTAAGTAAGGATATTCGTGAAAGAATTATTGATGTAACTTCTCGCACTGGCGGTCACTTAGCACCAAGTTTGGGCATTATCGAACTAACTGTGGCATTACTCAAAGTATTTGACCCGTTAATGAATCGTATAGTATGGGATGTTGGGCATCAGTCTTATGCATATAAAATTTTGACAGAGAGAAATGACCGCTTTGAAACTTTAAGACAATATGGCGGAATCAGCGGATTCAACAACATATTTGAAAGCAAATATGATGCTTTTGGTGTGGGTCATAGTAGCACCTCAATCTCAGCTGCTTTAGGCATTTATATTGGGAAGGAATTAAAGAAGAATCCTGAAAAAGTTGTGGTTGTAATCGGGGATGGAGCTATGACTGCCGGTGAAGCTTTTGAAGGCTTGAATAATACTGGTGGTTTGAATAAGAACTTACTTATAATTCTTAATGACAACACAATGTCTATTTCAAAAAATGTAGGTGGAATTCATCATTATCTGGCGAATATTCTCACGGGCAAACGGTATAACAAAATTAAAAAAGAGGTGTGGGACCTGGTTCAGTCATTGCCCAAGTTAGTCCGTAAGAAAATTATAACTGGTGTTAGAAGACTTGAAGATAGTATACTAAGTATGCTTGTACCCAGTAGCCTTTTTGAAGATCTGGGTTTTAAATATATTGGTCCTATAAATGGACACAGTATCCCAACCTTGGTAAAGATTCTATCTAATGTAAAACAGCATGTAGAAGTGCCTTGTCTTGTGCATATAATTACAAAAAAGGGAAAAGGTTATAATTTTGCAGAGCAGGATGCTACAAAATTTCATGGTGTCTCGGCATTTAATAATGAAACAGGGGAGTTAAATAAAACAAAGGCGAAGAAATCAATTCCAACATATTCACAGTATTTTGGTAAAATATTAACAAAATTAGCAGAAGAGGATGAGAAGATAGTAGCAATAACAGCGGCAATGACTGACGGAACTGGATTGAAAGAGTTTAGAGATAGATTTCCAAAGAGATGCTTTGATGTTGGAATTGCTGAACAACATGCGGTTACATTTGCTGCAGGTTTATCAATTGAAGGAATTAAACCATTCGTAGCAATCTATTCAACTTTTTTGCAAAGAGCTTATGACCAGATTATTCATGATGTTGCTTTGCAAAAACTTCCTGTAAAATTTGCGATTGATAGGGGCGGACTCGTTGGTGAAGATGGACCAACCCATCATGGAGCGTTTGATCTTTCATATTTGAGGTGTATCCCTAATATGACAATAATGTCTCCTCGGGATGGAGAAGAGTTAAAAAAGATGTTAAAGTTTATGGCTGGATATAAAAAGGGTCCTATCGCAGTACGTTATCCCCGCGGAACACTACATAATTATCCGGAACTGACTAATACAAGAATATATTATGGAAAGCCTGAAATTGTTTTGGAAGGAGGAGATATTGCAATAATTACTATAGGCACGGTTTTCAAAATAGGATATGAAGTATATAAAAAATTGCAATCAAAAAGGATTAATTCATATTTAATAAATGCTCGTTTTGCAAAACCCATTGATTCAGAATTATTACAAAATCTTTATGATAATGGAGTAAAATTTATTGTTACGATTGAAGAAAATGCAATTAGGGGTGGATTCGGTTCTGGCATACTTGAGAAAGCAAATGAACTTGGTCTGAAATTTAAAAAATTTAAAATGTTTGGAATTCCCGATAAGTTTATTAATCATGGTAAGATAAGTAAGTTACATAATTTGATTGGATTAGAACCCAAAAATATCTTAAACATTATTTTTAATGAATATGCAAAATCAAACTGATACTATAGTTGCTATTTCCACTCCAGCCGGAACTGGCGGGATTTCAATTGTAAGATTAAGCGGAGCAGATAGTATTCAAATTTTGTCAAAATCTTATCAAGGGAAAACATCTCCAAAAAATTTCAAAAACCATTCTATCTATTTTGGAAAGGTTTTTGACGGAAACCAACTCATTGATGATGTGTTGGTGTCTGTTTTTATTGCTCCTCACAGTTATACAGGTGAGGATGTGATTGAGATTAGTTGTCATGGTGGGAATTTTGTAACACAGCAGATATTACAAATAATGCTGCGGAATGGTGCTCGGATGGCAATGCCAGGAGAATTCACCAAAAGAGCATTTTTGAATGGAAAGATGGATTTGACAGAAGCAGAAGCAGTTATTGATTTAATTCAAGCTAAAACTAAACATTCGCAGGAAGCAGCTATTTTTCAATTGGAAGGTAAATTATATTCATCAATTAAGAGTATGTTAGACAGAATAACTGAATTAAGATGTGAAATAGAATTAGATTTGGATTTTTCCGAGCAAGGATTAGAGTATAAAAACACAGAAGAGTTTATAAGAGAACTAAAGGATATTAAAAGAAAGATATCTTTGCTTGTAAACACAGGTGATGAAGGAATCATACTTAATGAGGGTTATAAAGTAGTTATTGCAGGTGAGCCAAATGCAGGGAAATCAAGTCTTTTTAATAAGATTGTAGAAAATGAACGCGCTATTGTTACTGAAATACCAGGTACAACAAGAGATTATATTGAAGAGGATATTGCTCTTGAGGGCTATTTGGTAAAACTGTTTGATACTGCTGGAATGAGAAAAAGTAAGGATAGAATTGAAAAGGTTGGAATTGAAAAGAGTGCTGATATTATCAAACAGGCTGACCTTATTCTATGGGTTCATGATATAACTATTAACCTTGCGAAAGTTTCAAACTTTCGCAAGGTTCTGAACAAAGATGTCATAGAAGTCTTTAATAAGATTGATTTGGTAAAAGAGAAGAAAAAATCCGATGACCCAAACATTGCATTTGTTTCAGCCCTTTCTGGACAAGGAGTTAGTGATTTAAAGAAGAAAATTATAAACAGAATAGATCTTGGAAAGTATGATATTTCACATGGATTAATAAGCAATACTCGTCAGCTTGCTGCAGCGAAAAAGAGTTTACAAGCGATCAAACAGGCAATTAATACAACCCAGAAAAATCTGGGGTTAGAATTTATTGCTTTTGATTTAAGAGAAGCAAGCGAAGCCCTTGAAGAGATTATTGGCAAAGTTACTAGCGAGGAGATAATCAATTCAATTTTTGGTAGATTTTGTGTAGGGAAATAGAATGTTTCATGTGAAACATCCCAGAGAAAGTCAAAAGGCAAAAGTAAAAAATTAAAAATTCACCCCGTTAGATAGCTATACTTTGCCTATATCTACTCTAAATAGAAAATTATCTAACCCGTCTGGGCGCCGAGACAGACGGGGTAAAAATAAAAATTATCTTCGTGTCTTTGTGACTTCGTGGTTAAATAAAAAATGAGTAAAATCTACGATGTAATAGTTATTGGGGGCGGTCATGCTGGCTGCGAAGCAGCGGTTGCAGCTGCTCGTCGTGGTGCAGATACTCTGCTTTTCATTATTAAAATTGAGACAATCGGAAGAATGTCTTGCAATCCTGCTGTTGGTGGATTGGCAAAAGGACATCTTGTAAGAGAAGTTGATGCTCTCGGTGGAGTAATTGGACAGGTTATTGATAGAGCTGGAATACATTTTCGAATGCTTAATAGAAGTAAAGGTCCTGCTGTATGGGCTCCTCGTGCACAAGCAGATAGAATGAGATATCACATAGAAATGCGTTCTGTTGTTGAACATCAGGACAACCTTGAAATTAAAGAGGCTCTTATTGAAGAAATTCTTGTAGAAAATGGAAATATCAAAGGTGTAAAAACCCAGTATCAGCAAGAATATTTAGGAAGAACTGTTATTCTTGCACCAGGCACTTTCTTAAAAGGTAAGATTCATGTGGGGTTAAAAAATTATTCTGCAGGCAGAGCTGGAGAATTTTCTGCTGAAAATTTAACATTATCACTCATAACGAATGGAATAAAATTAGCCAGATTCAAAACAGGAACACCTCCAAGACTCGATTCAAGAACTTTAGATTTTTCAAAACTTCAGGAACAATTTCCAGATGAACCTCCCGTTAAATTTTCTTATTATACAGACATTAAACCAAAAAACTATGTAAGTTGTTTTCTTACATCTACGAATTCCAGAACGCACAAAATTATTGCTGAAAATATTGAAAAGTCATCACTGTTTAGCGGAAATATTACTGGTGTTGGAGCTAGATATTGCCCCTCTATTGAGGATAAAATTAGAAAATTTCCAGAAAAGAACAAACATCAAGTATTTATTGAACCTGAGGGAATTGATACTTTTGAAATGTATGCAAATGGCATCCCAACCAGTTTCCCTCCTGATATTCAACTAAGAATAGTTCATTCAATAAAAGGGCTTGAGAAGGCAAAGATTATGCGATTTGGTTATGCAATTGAATATGATTGTGTTCCAACTGAACAAATAAATGCAAATCTGGAAATGAAGAATATAAACGGACTTTTTCTTGCTGGTCAGATTAATGGAACTTCAGGCTATGAAGAAGCTGCTGCACAAGGCATTGTGGCAGGTATTAATGCAGTTAATAAACTTAAAAGAGAACCCCCTATAATATTTACACGTGACCAATCTTACATTGGTGTGTTAATTGATGATCTGGTTACAAAAGGTGTTGATGAACCCTATAGAATGTTTACGGCAAGAGCTGAATATCGTCTGCATCTGCGCCAGGATAATGCGGATGAGAGATTGATGCCTTTAGGATACAAATTAGGGCTAATCAGTCAGGAACGGTATGACCGATTTCAAAGAGCAATAGAAATTAAAAATAGAGAGATCGAGAAATTAAAATCTATAAATGCAAATATTAAATCTAAAAAATCTTATAAAATGAACGATATTTTGCGGCGTCCTGAAGTTAATTTTGTTGGTCTTACAAAATTTGGATATAAAATTGAAGATGATGTAACTTCACTCATTAAGGAAAAAGTTATGCTTGAAGTAAAATATGAAGGATATATCAAACGACAATTACAAGAGATTGAGAAGTTTGATTATCTTGAGCATAAAGAAATACCTCCAGATTTTGATTATATGAATTTTCATACAATTTCTTATGAAGCAAGAGAGAAGCTAACAAAAGTAAAGCCAATCTCTATTGGACAAGCAGCACGAATTCCTGGTGTAACTTATGCAGATATATCAGCATTGCTAATAAAATTAAAGTCTATGTATGGATAAAGATATTATTGAATTTACTAATTTTCTCAAGAAAAATAAATTTCCATTGGATTTAATGGAAAAGTTTAGAATTTATCATTCAGTTCTTAGCAAGAAAAGTCAAAAACTAAATCTTATTTCTAAAAATTCTTTAGACAGAATCTGGCCTGCGCATTTTTTAGATTCAATCTTAATCTGTGATGAAATCAATTTTTCAAATAAAACTGTATTAGATTTCGGAACTGGTGCAGGATTTCCAGGGATACCTATTAAAATTTTATATCCAACTATGCAGATTTTTCTCTTAGAATCAGTTAGAAAAAAAGCACTTTTTTTGCGTTATCTATTGGAAAAACTTGACTTACAAAAATCTGAGGTGCTAAATATTCGTCTTGAAAATTTGGGCAATCAATTCATAAATTTTTTTGATTTTGTTCTTGTGAGAGCAGTTAGAATGAAATATAGTTATTATAAAAAATGCTTTGATTTATTGAAGAGGAATGGAGAAATTATTATTTATCAAAGTGAAAACTTTCATAATCAGGTCGAAGATTTTAGAAAAAAATATCAAAACAAAAATGTTAGAATTATATCTAAGTATCATCCTATTAAGGGAATGAGAAAGTATATAATTATAAAAAATGACTAAATTTATCGCAATTGCCAATCAAAAAGGTGGAGTGGGTAAAACCACAACAGCAGTAAATTTATCTGCTGCTTTAGGAACTTTTGATAAAAAAATTCTTTTAGTTGATTTAGACCCTCAAGCAAATTGCACGAGTGGTGTAGGTATTGATAAGAATAAAATAGATAAACAAATATATGGTCTTCTATTAGGTGATGGTGATATTTATTCAGCAATAATTCCAACTGAAATTTCCAATTTGAAAATTATTCCATCTAATATAGACCTTATTGGTGCAGAAGTTGAGTTGCTTTCTTTTCATGACAAAGAGAGAAGATTGGGAAAAGTATTGGATAAGATTGATAATAAGTTTGATTATGTAATTGTTGACTGCCCTCCAGCTCTTAATATTCTTACCATCAATGCATTGGTTGCCTGTAATAATCTGCTGATTCCTATTCAGTGTGAGTATTATGCTTTAGAAGGAATTGTTCAGTTATTGAAAACTATAAGATTGATTCAAAAAGGCATAAACAGAAATTTATCGATTTTTGGAATTCTGCTCACAATGTATGACAGAAGATTGCTCCTATCTGAACAGGTTGCAAAAGAGGTTCGTAGATTTTTTGGTGATAAGGTTTTTCATACTATAATTGATAGAAATGTAAAATTAAGTGAGGCACCAAGTTTTGGGAAATCAATTTTATCATATGATATAAACTCACGAGGAGCTCAAAATTATCTGAAATTAGCAATAGAGATAATAAAATTAAATAGAAAGGATTAAATATGAATAAATTGGGAAAAGGATTAGAAGCTTTAATCAAGGTGAGCGACGAGGAGATTAAAGGTATTAATCTTATTGATATTAAAAATATTAAGTTTAATCCTTATCAACCCAGAAAAAGTGATAATCAACAAAAATTACAAGAGTTGGCTGATTCAATATCTGAAAATGGAGTTATTCAGCCAGTTATTGTACGTAAGATTGATAATGGTAATTACGAACTTATTGTAGGACAAAGAAGATTAACAGCTGCCAAATTAGCTGGATTTGATAAAGTGCCAGTAATTATTAGAACTGTTAAGGAAGTTGAAATGCTTGAACTTTCAATTATTGAGAATATCCAAAGAGAAAACTTAAATCCAATTGATGAAGCTCTTGCTTATGAGAGATTAGTAAATGAGTTTAAATTAACTCATGATAGAATTGCTGAAATTGTTGGGAAAAGCAGAGTTGCTATTACAAATACTATTCGTCTATTAAAGCTTCCTTCTGAAGTATTACAAATGATGAAAGAAGGAATCCTTTCTTCTGGCCACGCAAGAGCTATCCTACAAGTTGTTTCTAAACTCCAACTTGAATTTGCAAATTTTATAGTTAAGAACAAACTCTCAGTACATAGTGCAGAAGATGCAGCTAAAACTTTTGGAAAGACAAAGAAAAAGTTTCGTGGTATTAAGAAAGATGTAAATGTTTTGGAGCTTGAAAATAACCTTTCAAAGATATTTGGAGCGAAAGTAAAGCTAATTGGGCTCAAGAAAGGGAAATTAGAAATCTATTTTTATTCAGAAGATGAATTAAATAAAATCATAGATATTATGATGAAAATACAATGAAACATAAGCAAATTTATAATTTATTAATCATTATTGTTGCATTAATAGTAGGGTGTTATATAGGAATATCCCTCTATTTGATATTACATCAATCTTCAGAAATTGAATTGTTAAAAAGGGAAAGACATGGTTATATTCTTAAGGTTAAAGAACTTGAAGATATGATTATTTCTGCAAAGCGAAATGAAGAATTGCAAAAAATATCGCCATATGAGAAAAAGGATAAGGATGAATTTCCTACTATTCCATTGAAATATAAGGAGTTAGAAAATGCAACTCTGGATTTTCTTAATACTCAGCAATACATTCCAGACTTTCTACCTGTAGCTGACTTCATTCTAACTAAACCATATATGCCATCAAGAAACCATTATGGAATTGATCTTGCTGGCAAGGTTGGAGACCCGATTTTTGCAGCAGCATCTGGTGTTGTAGAAGAAATTAAAATGAATGATGAAGTCTATGGTAAAACAATCCTAATTGATCATTTAAATGGATATAAAACCTTTTATGGTCATAATTCAGAAATATTAGCTCAGAAAGGATTTTTTGTAAAAAAAGGTGAGGATTTAGCCGAATTAGGAAATACAGGTATAAGTTCCGCTCCGCACCTACATTTTGAGATTCTGTATAAAGGTGAACATATTGATCCAGAAACATTAATTAAGAAATAATAAAGGATTAATTCATGAAAAAAATTAAGCCAGATAATTTGAATACAATCATTGGAAAAGGCACAAAAGTAGTTGGTGAAATTTACACCAATGGAAGCATCCGTATTGATGGAGAAGTTGAAGGCAAGATTGAGTCAAAAGGGTTCTTGACAATTGGACCAACTGCTAAAATCAAAGCAGATATAAAAGCAAAAGAAGCGATTATTGGTGGTATTATACATGGAAATATTAATGTTGAAAACAGTTTAATATTACAGAAATCAGCTCAAATAAGTGGAGATATTATTGCTAAAATACTTAATATAGAAACTGGAGCGAAATTCGATGGAAAATGTCAAATGGAATTTGAGATGATAAAAAATATTCCAGGTGAGAAATGATAGACAATAAAAACAAAAGATATTATAAAGAGGTCTTTCAAGGTATTGGACTTGTTTCCCAATTAGGCTTGACAATGGTTGTCAATATACTTGTAATGTTTTTTATAGGCTTATTAATTGACCGGCATTGGCACCTGAAAGGAATACCAGTAATAATATTTACTATTATAGGAATTATTACTGGTGTATTTTCCTGTTATAAATTATTGAAAAGGAGTGAAGATAAGAAGTGCTGAACTAAAAAAGTATCTTTATAAAATCTTCAAGATAATTTTCTTGACAGATTTGGCTTCATTATCGCTCATCCCGATAAATTTCAAACTGTGTATAGGATATATTTTGGGCTCGATTTGTGGTTGTATTAATTTCTATTTCCAGGCTAAAGGTGCGGAGAATATATTAGGATTTAATGAATCAAAAGCTCGGTTAGGTGTATTTAAAAATTTTTATATTAGATATTTAATCCTTGCAATTACTTTGTTTATTTTTGTGAAGTTTTTGAGAGTAAACATATTTGCGTTATTAGTTGGGTTAGTTGCTGTGCCATTGGTCCTTGTTCTTAATGGTTTGATTTCACATAAAAAAGAGAAAAAAGAATATTGAGTCTTTTATTTTTCCCATTCTTCCATATTTATATATAATAAATTACTGAATGAAATAGGAGATAGTGAAACTGAAAACAAAGAAATATCTATTAATATTTATAATCCTTTTTGTTGTTGAATTAGCACTATCTTTTGGATTACAATATCAACTTAGAATCGGTTTTGATGAAGATGGTAAATTTTCTATTCAGACAATAAAAAAAGAAAAAAGTATACAAGAACAGATTCGCGAAGAATTTCAAACTGATAAGATTATAAAGATAGCTGGGAAATTACCAATAAACTGGAATGTTATTCGAGTTATCATTGTTGTTGATATTATTCTTGTTTTGATGGCATTTTTGGTAAGAAAGAATTTGCAACTGATTCCAAGAAAAGGGCAATCAATCGCGGAACTTATTTATTCGTTCTTTAGAGATTTAGTTGTTGAAACTTTAGGACCTGATAAAGCTTATTTTACACCATATATTCTTACGATTTTTGTATTCATTTTTACCTGCAATATTATTGGAATAATACCAATTCCTGGCAATATGGAGCCAACCAGAAATCTTAATGTCACTCTTGGGATGGGTGTTATGGTGATATTTGTTGTACACTTTTTTTCAATAAAAGAGAAAGGTTTCAAAAAATATCTGAAAGGATATACAGAACCATTTATTTTTATGGTTCCTTTGAATATTGTCGGGGAAATGGCAAAAGGAATTTCGATTTCTTTCCGTCTTTTTGGAAATATTTTGGGAGGTGCAATTATAATCTTAGTTATCTCAAATTTAATAAGATTTATAATTATTCCAGTTGGTCTAAATATGTTTTTTGGTTTATTTATTGGCACTATACAAGCATTTGTATTTACAATGTTAGCATTATCATATACAGCAGTAGCAATTAAATAAATAGGGCTAATAGTATGAATTCTGTTGATTTTATATTAATTGCATCCTATTTAGGAGCTGCTTTTGCTATAGGAATTTCATCTGTTGGTGCAGGAATTGGGGAAGGACTTATTGCTGCGAATGCAACACGAGCATTAATGCGACAGCCAAAAGCAAGCGAAAGTTTATTGAAAACTATGCTTATTGGTCAGGCACTTACTGAAACAGGTGCGATTTTTGCTCTTGTTGTTGCCCTGCTTCTTTTATTTGGCGGTATGACAAATTCCAATGGTGGATGGCAGATGGTTGCTTCACTCTTTGGTGCTGGATTGGTAATAGGCATAGGAAGTCTCGGACCGGCTTTAGGAAATGGATATACGGGTGGACATGCTTGTAAAGGAATAGGGAGGCAACCAAGAGAGGCAAATTTACTTACTGCAAATATGTTAATAGGGCAGGCATTATCTCAAACATCCGCCATTTTTGCGTTGGTAATTTCTATGGTATTGTTATATTCTACACCTGCAGGGGATAGTATAGTTAAATCCTTTGCATTGGTAGGCGCTGTGTTCTCAATGGGCTTTGGGACATTTGGTCCTGGACTCGGAATAGGTATGGTGGCTGGTAAAGCAGTTGAAGCGATCAGCAAATTTCCTAAACAATCCCCACTCTTAACCAGAACAATGTTTGTAGGTGCTGCCGTTGCAGAATCAACATCAATATATTCATTAGTTATAGCATTTTTATTAATTTTTGTGGCATAATCATATTTAAATAGGAGGAAAAATGTCAGAAATAGTTAGAGCAGCTGCTCTTTTAGGAGCAGGACTTTGTATGGGTATGGGTGCTTTAGGACCCGGTTTGGGAGAAGGATTTACTGCTGGCAAAGCTTGTGAATCTATTGCTCGTTCACCAGAAAATGCAGGACTTATTACACGAACTATGTTAGTTGGGCAAGCAGTTTCTGAGTCAACAGGCATATATTCACTCGTAATTTCTTTACTGCTTATTTTTGCAGTATAGTTGAATTCTTGCAGGAGAATAATTTATGATAAGTATTGATTTTACTTTTTTTATAGTTATCTTGAATTTTATTTTGCTTCTAATAATATTGAAAAAGTTACTATATAAACCCCTTATCAATTTTCTCAATAAGAGACAGAAGCAAATAAAAGATGATATAGAAAATGCTCAAAAAAGCAGGGATGAATCTACCAAAATATTAGAATCCCAGAAAAAGATGTTACAAGAAGCTCGAAAAGAAACAAGAGAACTCAGAAATGAAGCTATAATTAATGCAAAAATTGCCAGTGAACAAATAATCAATGAAGCTCATAACCAAAAGGAGAGTATTATCGACGAAGCTCAAAAGATGGTTAAAGCTGAAATTAAAAAAGCGAAAAGGAGTATTGAAAATGAAATTGGACAGTTTGTTATTTCCCTTACTGGTAAAATCATTGGGAAAAAGCTAAATAAAAAGGATGATATCGATTTGATTGATAGTCTTATTAAAACTGAGATGAAGAAATCAAAGGTAAGCTAGCCCGTTCTCCCCGCCATCCATCCCGATTCAATCGGGACGAAGGGTGAAAGTTGATTAAAAATATTATTGCCAGAAGATATTCAGTTGCATTAATAAATGCTTTTCAACCAGATGAGTTTAAAACATTAGAAAACGAGGTTGATAATTTTATTAAATTTTTACGAGATAATGTAGAAATAGAAGAGTTCCTTATCTCACCTGTTGCAGAAAATAAATTCAAAATAGAAATAATATCAAAACTTGCAGAAGGTTTGAAAATTTGTGAAAAGTTTAATAATTTTCTGATAATTCTCGTTGATAAAGATAGGATTTATTTTTTAAAAGATATTTGTCGGGAAATCATTAACCAGATTCATCAAAAATTAAATATTTATGATTTTCAATTACTAACAGCTCATTCTATTGACTCAGAAACTATTAAGAAGATAAATAATTTTGTTAATCATTATGTGTCAGGAGAAGTTCGTTTAAAGCATAGTATTGATAAAAGAATTAAAGGTGGATTTTTAGTTTATAATAAAAACCTTGCAATAAATGCTTCAATAAAGAATAGCTTATCAAATTTTAAAAGAGAATTTTAAATTTATTGCATAGGAATTTCCTTTATGTGGATACACAAATTTATAAATCTTAATAATATAACATTGTTCCTTTTTCACCACCGAGAACACCGAGATTCACCGAAAATTATTTATTTATTTTTTATTCGGTGTGCTTCGGTGTCCCCAATTGAATTGGGGATCGGTGGTTAATTTATATAGAGATTTTGCGCTGATAGAGTTAAAATAAGTTCATAGGAGAAGAATGAAGATACAACCAGATGAAATCAGCAGGATTATAAAAGAGAAGATAGAGAAATATGATTATCGTATTGATATCGCTGAAGTCGGAAGGGTGATTGAAGTCGGAGATGGTATTGCACGTGTCTATGGATTAAAAGATATTATGGCAAGCGAATTGGTTTTATTTAATCATGATGTATACGGAATGGCTCTTAATTTAGAGGAAGACAATGTAGGATGTATTGTCCTGGGTGAAACCAATTTAATTAAAGAGGGTGATATAGTTAAGAGAACAAGAAATATTGTCCAAGTACCAGTGGGTGAAGGACTTTTGGGTAGAATAATCAATCCTCTTGGTATACCTTTGGATGGCAGAGAGCGAATAGAAAGCTCCCAGGCAATGCCAATAGAGAGAAAGGCGCTGGGTGTAGTTCAGCGTCAACCTGTAAAAGAACCCCTTCAAACAGGTATAAAAGCAATTGATTCAATGATTCCGATTGGACGAGGACAGAGAGAATTGATTATAGGCGACCGTCAAACAGGTAAAACAGCCCTGGCAATAGATACAATCATAAATCAGAAGGATACAGAGGTATATTGTGTCTATGTTGCTATTGGCCAAAAGCGCTCTACTGTAGCAAAAGTCATTGAAGCTCTCCGTGAACACAATGCTCTGGATTTTACTGTTATTGTCTCAGCAACTGCCTCAGTTTCACCCTCAATTCAATATATTGCTCCTTATGCAGGAGCTACAATCGGTGAGTATTTCCGAGATCAAGGGAAACATGCATTGGTAATATATGATGATCTCTCAAAACATGCAGTTGCATACAGACAATTGTCTCTTTTGCTTAGAAGACCACCAGGAAGGGAAGCCTATCCTGGTGATGTATTTTATCTCCATTCCCGTCTTTTGGAGAGAGCTTCAAAGTTGAGTGATGAACTTAATGGAGGTTCATTAACTGCCCTTCCTATAATAGAAACACAAGCAAGTGATATCTCAACCTATATTCCAACCAATGTGATTTCAATTACAGATGGGCAGATTTATCTTGAAACAAAATTGTTTTATTCAGGTATAAGACCAGCAATTAATGCCGGGCTTTCTGTATCACGAGTTGGTGGAAATGCACAATTAAAAGCGATGAAAGATGTAGCTGGAAAACTAAGAATAGAACTGGCACAGTTTCGTGAGTTAGAAGCTTTTGCAAAGTTTGGTGCAGAACTGGATAAGACAACGCAAGCACAACTTAACAGGGGATATCGTTTAGTAGAGGTGCTTAAACAGGATCAGTATGTTCCAATTTCAGTGGAAAAACAGATTGCTGTTATTTTTATGGCTTATAATGGATATTTAGATGATTTGCCATTGGACATCATTTCAGTTGTAGAAAAAGAAATTTTCGAATTGATGGACGCTGAGTATAATAAGTTAGGTAAAAAATTACTTCTACCAGAAGGTGTTACAGAAGATGTAGAAAAAGAATTACATTCCTTTTGCAAACAAGTAAAATCAGATTTTGAACATCAGGTTATCAAATCCCACGAGGGTGATAAATCTTAGATTAATAAGAAATAATGCCAAACCTGAAAGAGATTAAACAACGTATAGATTCTGTTACAAGCACCAGACAGGTAACAAGTGCAATGAAAATGGTTTCTGCTGCTAAATTGCAAAAAGCTCAACAATGGATT
>JAGMCF010000119.1 GCA_023129415.1 Candidatus Cloacimonadota bacterium | reverse complement strand
GCAATAAATGCACCTAAGTTTGAAGCATGTGTTCTCCCCCAGATTGATTTGTCTTTCAAATCAGCAAGCATTTTTTCATTTATTTTATAAATTCCACTTTGCACTGGACGGACCAAACCACCTCTACCAACAACAACCTGTAAAGAATTTATTGGGATATTATTTTCCTCAATTGCTTGTTCAACAATATTTTTTCTGAATTCAAACTGGTTAATTAATTCACCAAATTTTGCAAGTTCATCTGGGTTATGTTGTAATGTTTTCTTAAAAATTTGTTTTTTATTATCGAAAACTGCAATTTTAGTTGAAGTAGAGCCGGGATTAATTACTAATATACGATATTGAGGCATATTATTTTCCAATTTTTTTGCAAATTTGAGTGATATAAAAAAAATGGTCAATAAAAAAGCCCCCGATGATCGGGGGCTTATGGTTTAAAGAATTTAGAATAAGAATCCAACCTGTAAACCTACTGCATCACTAAGTCCTGTTTGTTCAAAGCCCGGATCTTCTTCATCTAAAGAATCCAGGTTGTATTCTAATTTAAAGAATGTCTTTTCAGCTGGTGCGAAATTAATTCCAACGATTATATTATACTCTTCCATTCCAGTCTTTGAGAAATATCCTCCATAAGGGGTGATTTTCTTAAGAACAGGAACATTAAATCCTGGCACATAAGTAGCAAGGAACCAGAGATCAAGGTCATCAGTATTATCATCTCCATCATCAAGATTATAGGCTTGAAAATCTAATTTTACCATATCTTTCAAAGCATAGCTTATATCAAAACCCCAATCAGTAAAAGCATCATAAGTATCGCTGATTGCGTTCCTTATTCTGAGAGAAGCACCAACATCAGCACCTTTTATATAGGTTGTGGCTGCACGAAATCCAAAATGCATTCCACCATCAGAATCAGTTAAAGGATCACCAGGATCAGCCATATAAACGATTAAAGTATGTGAATTGCAGATGTTTCCATTTAGTTTCATCATAAAATCAGCATCGAAAGTGGCTGGTTGCAATAAACTAATATTCTTAGAAGCTTTTGATGATACCTTACCAAAAGGATATGTAATTTTTCCAATGGCTAAATCAATAGATTTCAGTGAAGAGATCCTGGAATTAAATAAATTAAAACTTTTCCAGGCTTCCTTTAATTCGAGTGCATTTCCATCAATAACAGATTTTAAATCTAAATCAACACAGTAGTCCTTTCCACTGTAATACATTCTAATCTGATTTAGATGCAAGAATTTTTGATGTAATTTTGTGTTAATAGGATAGTAGAAACTTGCTTCATGAGCAATCAGAAATGAGGAGAAAGTGAAGAGAAGAATTGTAAGTATGATAAGTTTCTTCATTTGAAACTCCTTTCATTTTTTTGTAGTATTTGAAATATTATTAACTAACAATTTGCCAATAAATCATATCCCGATTCTTCGGGACGAGAATCAACTTCAGTTAAATATTTATAAAAACATAACAATTCTCGAAGAACTTCAATATAAGTAATTTATAATTTCAAACAAATTTTATTAAGAATAATTTGTCAAATATTTTATATAAATTTTAATAATTATTTTTATAATTTATATCCTAATCCAATACTAAATGCAAAAACATCCAATTTATGCTTTCCGTGTATATTTTCTTCAGAAGCTTCTGTATCTCTTTCAGCACCAAAAAGATATTCAGTTCCAAAATCAATATTAAATTTGTTTATTTTGTAATTAAATCCCACCAGCAAGTGGAATACTGCCTGGAATAGTTGGAATATAAATATATGGAATTTCTGCATCGAATTCTGCATTGATTGTCTCAATGAATTTATTGGCTACAATTGCATAACCACGACTTGTAGGATGAACACCATCTAAACTGAATAAACCACCTTTAATATATTCTGTTGTAAAATCCAACCCATCAGCTGAATAAACGCTTGCAGCAATTTCATTAAAGAAAGTATATATATCAACAAGAACAAAATCGTTTGCAGTTGCCAAATCTGAAATTGTGTTATTGTAACTGTTAGTAACATCCACTATTGTGGCAATTTCATCTTCATCAAGAACTAAAGCATCTGGCCAAGGATTTTGCGGATGCAAACCAAATACCTGTGTTGTGTCTATTCCAGCGGGAATTGGTGATATATCATTGTCTCTATAATATTGGCCAGTTGATTGTCCCAACAACGGTGCATAAGTAGCACCTGGTAATGTGATTAGAATTGTATTATTCCAGAGTGCCAGAGTATCTGCAAAACTGCTGGCAACAGTTTCACCATGTTTTTGATAAAATAAACCAACAACACCGGGAATTGCCATTGCTTGTTTTAATCCATCACCCAGTGGGTGACCGATTGTTGTAAAATACGGTATTGCGCCTACATCTGGTATATTTGCGACCACCACATCAGCATTCAAGGTTGCAAGACTATCTGCTAATTCACCATACCATGTTTCGAAGAATGGTTTAGGAGTATAAGGGTCTATCCCGCCTGAAGTTGCATGCATAAGGATATCATTATTTCCAATCCATAATAAAATAAATGTTGGATTTAATACTTTTGCTTGTTGGAATTGTGAGCCAAGACCAAGCGCGGAATTCCTTAATATTACATCAAATAATGCGTTGGGATAACCAAGTTGAGCAGTATAACAATCAGTTGAATCAGTAGCATTTAATACATCCCATAAGAATGCTCCGGGAATTCCCAAATTATTGTAAGAAGCCGGGTAATTCAAATTAACAGGATTTCCACTCTCTGTGCTATAATTTATAATAAGGGGATCGATAGTTATTAATGACATTTTTCCTGATGTACCGGTATCGTCAAACAATGGTTGTTCATAATCAGTCCAGACCTGCTGTGCAATCAAATTTCCAAAGGAACATTCCTGAGCACTTCCATATAATGAATTATTTTGATAACCGGCAGTCAAACTGTTTCCGAGAGTAACAAAGCATGAAAAATCGGCATCACCTGTACTGGGTGTTTGTGGTGCAGTTAATTCTGTTCTATCCTCACATCCAATAAGGGCTAATGAAAGTATAGTGAGAATACATCCGAATAGTTTAAATGAGTATTTCATAATTTATTTACCTCCGTTAAAATTTGTATGATAGGTTAATACCAATTAGGTTTGCAGTTGAATTATAAACGCCATTTAAAATTTCCGATGTCGTAATCTCTCTTTCGCTGAATCTCAGGAAAAGATATGCAAGATCAATAGAGAAATCTTTGAGTTTGTAACTAAGCCCAGAGCTAAAACCTATTCTGTCAGCATCTGGAAGTGATGGTTCGACCCATTCATCTTCAACAGGATTATTATCAAATAAAATTCCAGTACGAAGATTAATTTTTTCATTCAATTTATATTCACAACCAAACCTGAGTATGTAAGTATCCTGATAATTTCTTGGCGCAGATATATTCCATTCATCATTTTCAGCAAATTCAACTGCTAAAGTATCATAACAGGACCAGCCAATATACTGATAATCAGCAGCTAAGGTTAATTTGGGGTTTAATTTGTAAGCCACACCAAAAGTCAAATTCATTGGAGTAGTCAAATCCGCAGAAATATTTCCTGTTGGTAAAGCTGGTTCAACAACTGGTGAGCCCTCAGAAGTTACATTTCCTTCAAACTCAAATTTCGTTTCACTTTTGAAAGATAATCCAAAAGATAACTTGTTCTTAATCGGTTCATAAAGAGCTCCTGCGGAAAATCCCCACGCAGAATTAGCTTTACCTTCCAAATTAATTGATGCATCAAAAAGTCCTTCTTTTTTGGATATTGCCACATCGCCAAAAGCATAAGTTGGTCCTGCACTCAAGGACAGATTATCCATCAATTTATACGCAATCACAGGAGTAATAAAGAATGTTGTAACTTCAGTTTTTCCAGCAAGATATTTTCCAATCCAATCTTCTTCCCATTCAGTACCAAGCCCATAAGGATTATTCACAGAGATACCAGCATATAATTTCTCATTGAATTTGTGAGTTAAATAGAAATTGATTGGATTGAATACCTGTTTTTTCATGTCATATTCAGTAATTTCTGGACTCGGACCTCTAAAAGAAGCACTTGGTAAGATTAGAGTAAGACCTGTCATAATTTGAGTGCCATCGAGTTGAGTAATTCCAGCAGGATTGAAATACACAGCAGAAGGATCGTCTGCCAGACCGGTAAATGCACCGCCCATTGCCATTGCTTTTGCACCATGCTCATTAATCTGGAAACCACCGGCCATTAAAGAACTTGAAATAGAAAGTGTAATAATAAGTAAAATAATTTTTTTCATCAAAATCTCCTTTCATTTTGTTATTTTCATTTTTGCATAAGTTTGCCAATTACTTGTATCCCGATTAATCGGAATGAAGTTGAATATCATTTAGATTTTCTTTCTTAGTTAGCCTAAAATCATAATCAATAGGTATTAGAAATATCTGAAACTAAAGTTTTTTTTATGATATAAGCTGTCAAGTTTTTCACAAGAGGTAATAACCTTGATAGTTATTTACCTTATTCCAACAGATACCCGATGACAGTTGCTTAAATCATTATTACTTTGGAAAGCGTAATTGAGTTTAAACTGCTTATATGAAATTTCAAGACCTGCTGTGGGATATTTCCTATCATATCCTGAATAAAATTTTAAATATTTTGAAAGATTAATTCCTAATCCTGCATGGAAATCTGCACTTATTTTTTTATAATGTAATTGAGAAGCGAAATCTCTATCTTCAAAAAATATATCTGATTGAAGAGATAAAGTTGCAGGCTTTACAAGAATTGGAAAAGTAAAATCTATACTCATTCCTGCGAATATATTAGGATTAACTCTTTCTGTATTACTATTATTCCACCAGATTGGTGTTCCGAAAATATCCCTAAGATTTATTCCAAATTTAATATATTTATTTGCTTGTAGAAGTAAACCAATATCTAAACCAAGTCCGGAAGCAGATATATTTCCGATGTCTTTATATATGATCTTACTGCAAAAACCATAGGATATTTTTGATGAGAGTTTTGAAGAAAACGCAATATATCCAGCATAGTCTGAATAGGTAACATATTTATCAACATAAACTGAAGAGATGTCTTCAGGATCCAATAATTTTGTAAATGGATTCCCGGATATTCCAATTCTTGTCAACAATAGACCTAGATTAGTATTGTTATCAAAAGGATATATAAGAGCAAAAGCATCGTATTTGAGATTTCCAGCATATTCTTCTGAATGTATAATATCAAAACTGATATTTTGTGAATTTTGCATTCCTGCAGAATTCCAGTAAATTGCAGTTGGATCATCTGCAATTGATACAAATGCATTTCCAAGACTTTTTGCTTTAACACCAACACCAAGATTAAGAAACTCACCTGCATACTTTTCAGCAGAAAGAGAAGAGGAATAAATTAATATAATAATTAAGGCAATTATTTTTTTCATAATACTTTTATATAGCTTGAGATTACTTTTTTTAGTTCACCACTATCAAAAGATATAGTAAGTTTTGTTAAATCACCATCACCTCTTATTGATAAAATCATTCCATTGCCAAATTCCGTATGTGCTATTCTCTGTCCTACTCTAAACTTTTTGTGGTCAGTTTTCAGACCAATCCCTTTTTTCTCAAATTGATAATAACTATCAGGATATTCTTTATCAAGCTCTGAGGTTAAAATGAATTTCTCCAGATGTTCATCACTTATATCATTTAGAAATCGTGACGGAAAATTTGTGATATATGAATCAAAAAAACGACGAGAATTTGCATATGAAATTGTTAGCGCTTTTATAGTTCTTGTGATAGCAACATAAAGTAAGCGTCGTTCTTCCTCGATCTCCGATACACTTTCCATTGAATTTCGATGTGGTATAAGCCCATCTTCCACACCAACAATATATACATAGGGAAATTCCAATCCCTTTGCATTATGCATTGTCATTAAAGAAACCACATTATCATTCTTATCTGTCCTATCAATATCAGAAATTAGTGAAATATTTTGTAAATATTCAATGAGATTAGGTTCTATGTCAAAATCTTTTATATAATTCTCGTAAAACTCCTCAGTTGATGTAATGAATTCTTTTATATTATCTGCTCGGGTTTCACCTTTGATGAGTTCTTCTTTTTTGTAGATTTCAATAAGATCCAATTTTTTTATAATATTTTTTATGAGCAGATTTATGGGTTTAATCTCTGAATCCCTTTTAAATTCATTCATTAATAAATAAAAAGTTCTTAGTTTGTTGCTAAATGAGGAAGATAGACCATTTATTTTATCACCTTTTTGAAGAGAATTGAATAAGGATATATTATTTTGGGTAGTAAAATCAATCAATCTATTTATTGTAGATTTTCCAATTCCTCTTTTTGGAAAGTTAATAATTCTCAAAAGGCTTTCATTATCACTGGGATTTGCCAAGACTTTTAAATAAGCCAGAATATCTTTGATTTCTTTTCTTTGAAAAAAGTTAACTCCGCCTACAATCTGGTAGTTAATATGATCTTTGATAAATTGAGTTTCGAATAATCTGGACTGAGCATTTGTGCGATAGAATACTGTAATGTCTTTAAATTTCGCTTTTTCCTTTTTGATTAATTCTTGAATTTTTCTTGAAATAAGTATTGCTTCATGCCTTCCATTCTGTACTTCATATAGTTTAATTTTCTTTCCTTTTTCTTTTGCAG
>JAGMCF010000118.1 GCA_023129415.1 Candidatus Cloacimonadota bacterium | reverse complement strand
AATCCGAGTGATGTTTCTCTAACTATAACGCGCACCAGTCAGGTAGTCGATGTCGATGTCGATTGTTTTGAAAATACTGTCACGATCATTCCTAATATTGCGAGTTACTGGTTAGAAAATGAAACTCTGGAAGCTGAAGTATCCGGCTTGCAGGATTTGTATAGCAATATTATGGAAGCGACTGTTTCCTGGGAATTCTATGTCAATACCAATCCTGTCCATTGGAATATTACGAAACTCGATGTGATCAAACCTTTGGGAGAATCTATGACCTTGACCGCTGAATTGATAAATTCCGGCGGACTATACTATTCCTATGTTTTCACCGATTATGCAGATTCGCTTTATCATCCCGAACTTGAATATCATTGTCCCGATTGGTTATCGATTTCTCCTGCATCGGGTCAGCTAATTCCGATGGATACACAAGAAATTCAATTTGAGATTAGCGACCAGATCGGTTTTGGACATTACGAAACAACTATATATGCTCATACTTCGATGGGAAATGAAGCTATTATTATCGAAGTGGATGTTCTTTCAAATCCTCCGGAATGGGCTACTGATCCAATTGGTAATTTTGATTTTTCTATGACCATAACAGGACAACTATCCATTGATAACGAGATATCTTCAGATATAAATGATGTTATTGGGGCTTTTATTATTAATGAAAATGACGAATATGAATGTCGCGGTTATGCACATAAAGAGCTTATACCTTATTTTGATGATACTTATCAGTTCTTTTTAACAATTCATAGTAATACGGCTTACGGAGAAGAGATTATTTTCAGAACCTGGGATGCTTCTGAGTGTAAAGAACATTACGGAATAGATGAAGAATTTACCTTTCTGGCTGGTGCGGTTTATGGCACTCCGGTCAATCCGAACACGATCCATGTTTCATCTCAGCTTATTCAAACAATCCCCTGCAACAATGATTGGAATTGGATTTCAATGAATATATCAAATGATCAAACAATGGCAATAGATTCTGTTCTTGCGAGTTTATCACCATCAGATAATGATCTAATAAAAAATCAAACGGACTATGCACAGTTTACTTCAGGATTAGGATGGGTAGGATCATTAGATACTTTAAATACGACAGAAATGTATAAGATAAAGCTGGCTCAAGAGGATGGATTACAATTAATAGGAAACTTGGAAGATCCATATCAGGCTACCATATCTCTATCAAGTGGTTGGAATTGGATAGGTTATATTCCGCATGTTTGTATGAGCGTAAATCAAGCACTATCAAATATCAGTAATCCTATTACTGGAGATCAAATTAAAAACCAGAATGATTTTGCACAATATATCGAAGAAAATTCTGCCTGGTTTGGGTCTCTATTGTTTATGAATCCTGGGGAAGGTTATATGCTGAAGGTTGATAGTTCCGGAACATTTAATTATCCTGACTATGTGATAGGAACTCCTCCACCGAATTTTGTATTAGACGATAAATCAATTTCACCAAAAGATTCTATCGTTTGGAATGTTAACCCTCATGATTATGAATATTCATCAAACATTACTTCAGTCATTTATGAAAACAGTGAACTTCTTAATAGTGAAAATGTCCTGCTGGGTGCTTTTTGCGGGAGTGAATGCAGAGGTATTGCAGCACCAAAATATATAGATGAGCTGGATGAATGGATGTATTTTTTAACAATATATTCAAATACAATCGGTGAGCCTATATCCTTTAAAGTATATTTTGAAGATACAGGAAAGATTGCTGTTGCAGATGAAACAATCATGTTTATGTGTAATCAAATACTAGGAAAAGCCTTAGATCCATTTATTATCAATATATCAACAACTGGGACTATTGCTGCTCCGGGCAATGCGTTAGATTATGATGGTGATAATGATTATGTGGAAGTGGCAGATAATGATAATTTAGATTTGACAAATAATTACACTATTGAAGCTTGGATATACCCAAATGCGTTTAACTCTTTAGGCGGAATTGTTTCAAAATGTCAGACATATGGCAGTGATGGATATACATTACGGTTGAATTCCGAGGAACCATACACAGGATTAAATTTTGATGGAATGGAAACTTCAACAGGAATATTGTCCGCTAATCACTGGTATCATTTAGCGGCAGTGAATGATAATGGGACACGGAAGTTATATCTTAATGGAGTAGAACAGACATTGAATGGTAGTGCATTTACTGTTCTGAGTAATTCTAACCCTATACTTTTGGGGTCAGATTATAACAGCTGCTATTTCAGTGGCAAAATAGACGAAGTGCGTATTTGGAAGGATGTACGAACTGAGCAGGAAATTCGGGAGAATATTCACCAAACTCTCTCTGGAACGGAAACCGACTTAGTAAGCTACTGGCAATTTAATGAATATTCAGGTATAACAACAGCTGATATTATCGGTGGTAATAATGGAACGCTCTATAATATGGATGATGACGATTGGGTCGCTTCTACAGTTTCGATTGGTGGAGGAAGTTCCAATAGTATAATAAGTTTTACAAATGGTACGGTAAATCTCGGTCATGTTTCTATCCAAACCACCAACTCTTTTAATAATCCCGTTGATATTTACTGCACAGAAATTTCACGTGCTCCGAATATGACATCAGGAATATCAGGCACAACCCTCAGCGACCGCTACTGGGTAATTGATGTGTTTGGAACACCTGGCACTTTTTCTACAAATTTGACCTTTACCCTTCCAAGTGGCTATCTGGATCCAAACGATACTTATCTAAAACTTTACAGACGAAACAGTAACAGCGACGGAATATGGAGTCAATTAATTTGTACATTAGGAAATGTAACTGAAACAACAGTTGAGTTTACCGGCATCACATCGTTCTGTCAGTTCACCATTGGAAGTGATGGCAGTTCAACCTTGCCGGTTGAACTTTCAGCATTCAACGCATTATATGAATCTGCTAATGAATTTGTTACAGTTAATTGGACGACAGCAAGTGAGACTGATGTGCAAGGATTCAATATCTATCGTTCTGAATATAATGATTTAAGTATGGTTGGAAATCATATAAATGCATCTATAATTTCGGGTCATGGAAACAGTTCCAACCCACATTCATACTCATTTGAGGACATCACTGCAAATATTCTCATCCCTAATTACTACTGGCTCGAAGTAGTTGATTATGGTGGAGTATCTCAGTATCACGGTCCTGTAAAATATGTTCCGGGTGATATAGATGGAGACCAGGAACCGGATGTTTACAAAATAACCAAATTATATAGCAATTATCCCAATCCTGTAATTAATTTTACTACAATCAAGTATCAATTAAAAGGAAGTGTTCTTGAACAGAATGCAACAATAAAATTGTATGATATTCGTGGCAGATGTGTAAAAACCACAAAAGGTGTAAATGGAAAAGTTGAATTAGATGTATCAGATCTTTGCTCCGGAATTTATTACTATCAGTTAAATACAAGTAGTTATAATAAAGTAAAGAAAATGGTCGTTGCTAAGTAATGTCATCCTATTGCTGGTTCAAGTATTTACTTGAACCTTGAATTTAAAACGTTTAGGTTCAGATTACAAATCTGAACCAGCAGGGTGAAACGCATCTAAAATGTTTATGAAATATTTGATGAAATCAATCCAAAGCCAGAGGTTGCTTCCTGGGATTGTAAAGACCAGAATGGAAAAATTCAGGCAAAAGGAATCTATTTTTATAGAATAAAAGTTGATGGGAAAGATAAAGAGATAAAAAAGATGATCCTCCTTCGTTAAAACTTCAGAGGATAAATATTGATGAAGTAATATGGAGTTGCTGCCTGCCCACTTCTGTTAAAACTATGTTGGCTGTATAATATTATATAGGATTATCTTTAATAGAACTTTGCGAAATTTTGGAACTTTCGCAAAGATAAAGATTAAAAACAAACCATTTAAATATTGACCCATAAAGATCAATTATTAAAAATTTACATTAAATCATTTATTTTTAAATCATACAATGAAAAAGTTAAAATTTGTTTTATTTATAATTTTACTATTAATATCAAATCT
>JAGMCF010000117.1 GCA_023129415.1 Candidatus Cloacimonadota bacterium | reverse complement strand
GGTATTTATGCTTTTAATGAAAATGATATTTGGATAGGTGGTACGAGCTTTATTCATCACTATGATGGATATAATATTGATTCATTTTATTTTGCAGCTTATATTAATCCTCCTGTTCCTGTTCGTGCAAGAGAGGTTGATTTTGTTAATGAAATGGAAGGTTGGTTTTGTACATCAAACTGGGCGCAACCTGTGTGCACTGGATACATATTCCATACTAAAGATGGAGGAGAATCCTGGCAATTAGATGAAACAAATAATACTGAAAATATGAGATATTGTTCATTATGTATGATAAATGAGAATAAGGGTTTTGCTGGTAGTGTTCTTTCTAATCCACCTTATCTTGGTTGTCTTTATGAATATAAACCAGATGTGGACATTCAAAATGCTTCCTTTGTTTTAGATTGGAGCTTAAATCAGAATTATCCCAACCCATTCAATCCCGATAAAATTGGGAATACTAAAATCCAATACTCACTTCCACACAAAAGTAATGTCTCTCTTAAAGTCTATAATATTAAAGGTGAATTGGTAAAAACATTAGTTGATGAAAAGAAAAGAGCAGGATCTTATACTGAAACATGGGATGGAAAGGATAATAACAACAATCCAATAAATACAGGTATTTATTTTTACAGATTAGAAGTAGGTAATAGAGTTATTGATACCAAGAACTGCTTAATTTTGAAATAGTATCCTTCAACTTTTTATTTTTATAATCCTGTTGAAACCAAAGAATTAAACTCTATAAAGTAGTAATAAGTAAAAAATTAAAAGAAGGAATAAGCGAAAGGGAATTTGTTTCAACAAGATAATTATTAGCAAGAATTTAACCAGAAAACACTAGAAAAAAGTGATTTTTACAATAAAATTCTAACTTTCATTCTTAATTGCCAAAAACATTGACAAACAAATTGTAAACTTTTTATATAATTCATCTAATCTGATAATTGAATTTTTATGTAATAAAAAAAATCTATTTTCTATCATAAAAAATGATGAATTTTAATCAAGTTTATTTAATATTATTTTTGTTGTCATTTTGTCACCTAAGCAATTCTGTGTGATATATAATAACCAAATTATCAGTTAGTTGTAAATCTTATTAAGGACTCTAAATATGAAAATTAAAATATCTCTTTCATTAACTATAATTATTTTATCACTCAGCTCTCAGATTCTTTTTGCTGACCCAGTACTGAATAAATTTTTGGAAAGAAATAAAAATATAAAAACATTCCAGGTAGATTTTGGAAAAATATGCTATTGGTCTGAAATTGATACGGTGCTTTTTTCTTATGGAAAACTATATACAAAAGGGAATAATATCCGTTTAGAACATCTATTTCCAGGTAAAGAACTTATGATTGGAACTGATAAAGAACTAATACTATACTTTCCGGAACAAAAGCAATTGATAAAACAGGATGCAGATTATTGGCAATCATTGCTTTCACCAGAATTGTTGGCTCAAAAATATATAAATTATTGTACTTTAAAAGCAACAAAAATTGTTAAGGATGGCACAATTTTTATATTCAGCACCAATGAAGAAATGGACGATTTCTCGGAAATCATTATTCAGTTCTCAAATATTGATTCCCTTATTCATTTTTTTGAATATAAAGACAAATATAATAATATGGTAAGTTATAATTTCAGTAATCATATTATTAATCAAATAATTCCAGATACTCTTTTTTCATTTCAGATTCCAGATAGTGTAAATGTAATTGACCAGAGAAGCAAAAAAAGGAAATAGGGTATAGGTGAAACATGGAAATAGGGAAATAAGGAAATAAGTGTATCTGGGAAAAAGTAGGGACGACAAAAAGTGCTTACTACATATTATCTCCAAAATTATTTCCAAATTATCTCCAAATCTCCAAAGATATACCAAGTAAACCTATTGAATAAGCGGTATTATCGTTTAAGGTGGAAATGATGCCGAAGTTTTGCTGAAGTTTAATGTTAGTATAAAAGGGCATTCTTGAAGGAATATACTATGATAGCACTAATAATGGCCGGTGGGGTTGGAACGAGGTTCTGGCCGCTTAGTACTAAAAGCAAGCCCAAACAATTCCTTAATATTCTTGGGGAAAAGTCTATGATTCAACAAACAGTTGGAAGAATATTACCTCTTGTAAATTATCGTGATATTTATATTGTTACAAATAGCGAACAGGTCGAACTTGTTATAGAACATCTTCCACAAATTCCAGAAGAAAATATCATTGCCGAACCTCTCGGAAGAAATACTGCAGCTTGCATTGGACTTGGAGCAATTATCTTAGAACAAAAATATCCACTTGACGAAACGATGTTAGTCCTTCCTGCAGACCATTATATTGGTAAACCAGAAAAATTCCTTGAGATTGTTTCATATGCTTCACAATTCACCAAAGAGAGTGAAAATTTAATCACTTTTGGAATTAAACCCACTTTTCCTGCAACAGGATATGGATATATTGAATCTGGAGAAAGAATCACCGATGGAAAATTCCCTATTTATTCTGTAAAAAGATTCAAAGAAAAACCAGATTTGGAAACTGCAAAAGCATTTGTAAGTTCAGGGAATTTTTCTTGGAATAGTGGTATGTTCCTCTGGCGAATTGATACAATATTAGATGCAATAAAACAATATATGCCGGAATTATTTTATAAACTGCAAAAAATTATAAAACTTTGGCAACAAAACAGAACCGAAGAAATCAAAGAAATATATCAGAATTTGCAAAATATCCCTGTAGATATCGGAATAATGGAAAGAGCCACAAATACTGCTATTATTCCTGTAGATATTGATTGGAACGATATCGGCAGTTGGCAAGCTGTTTACGATATGATTGATAAGGATAAGAACGGAAACTTTTTTGAAGGACATATAATTAATATTCATTCAAATAATAATTATGTTTTATCTGAAAGCAAGAAAAAGATTATTGCTCTTTCTAATGTAGATAACCTGGTTATTGTAGATACTAAAGATGCTCTTTTAATATGTAAAAAGGAAAAATCTCAAAATGTGAAAAAGATTGTTGAATTATTAAATAAAAAAGAAGAAGTTAAATGAACAAAGAAGAATATATATTTAAGTTTCCATCATTCATAAGAATATTTTCAATAATATTTGCAATTTTGGCTCTGGTTTGGTCAGTTTATTATATTATCTTTGAAATAAATGAAGCTACTCAATGGTTTAAAAAAATCTCTCCATTTATTGTTACATTTCTTGTTATACATGTATTATACAAAAATCTTTTCGGAGTCAATTCAATCCATATTCACGAGAAATATCTGCAAGTGAAATTTATTTTAAGAAAAAATATTTGTATAAATTGGAACATAATAAAGAAATTAGAATTCAGTATAAAACTACATAAATCAATAATATTAACTTATAATGAAAATGATAATGAAAAACGAGTTATTATTCCAAGAGGGATTCGGGACATTATTTCTGCTCTGAATCTAATCGCAGAGAGGTCACCGAATTTGGAGTTGGATGATTTTATGAGTTCGATAATTAGTACGAATAGTACAAAGGAGTGATGACTTTCTGATATGAAGGAGAATACAAATAATGCAAGCTGTAATTTTAGCAGCAGGACGAGAAAATAGACTTCGACCATTAACTAATGAAGTTCCTAAATAACTGGTAAAGGTTTGTGGAGTTTAAATTTTAGAAAACACTTCACAAGCCTTAGTTCTACATAAAGAAATCGAGAAAGTTATAATCGTTGCTGGATATAAGAAGGAGTTGATAATTAATCAATTCTGAAAACAACATGATGGAGTCAAAATTGAATATATTGATAATGATAAATGGAATTCTACAAACAACATACAATCTTTTTGGTTAGCAGCGAATAAAATCAACGATGATTTTAGTCTTATGGAATGTGATATATTTTTTGAACATAATATGGATTGTGATTATTGAAAGAAATATGAAACTATGAATATTGATTTTATGAATATAAAAATTCTTAATGCATAATGTATATATTATTAGAGAAATATTATCAAAATTTTAGTTTGATTATAAATTATACATAATTTATGATAAAAATAGAGAAGTTTAAAAAAAAGATATTTAGAGATACTATTAAGATTTTAAGAAAGAACGGGATTCCCCATTGGTTGGAATCCGGGACATTGCTTGGAATAATAAGAGATAAAAAAAATATTGTATGGCATAAAGAAATTGATCTTGGTATCCCAGGAAAATATTTGAATAATTTTTTGAGTCTTAGGAAAGAATTTTCCCCAAAGTATATTTTTATGGAATATCCTAATTATTCTGGAAGAAATTGGATTGATGGCAATACTGCAAAGATTGCAATTTTAAGTAGATGGAAGATAAGCAGGTCTGCCTTGAAAGTGCTTGTTTCATTAAAATATAAAAAAGATAACAAATACCATTGGGTGGATAATAAATCTTGTAAATGGGTAGATTCAAAATTTTTTGATAATTTTGATAAAATTAATATAAATGATATTGAATATTATATTCCATCTGATGTAGAAAATTATCTATATGAGAGATATGGAAATTGGAAATTACCTCAAAGAATATGGTTTAGTGGCATTGATGATCTTTCAATTGTTGAGGATAATATTATCAAAGATGTACCTACCATTAAAGAGATATTGGAAACAAAAGAGCATTCTTTGGCTTTGATGCTTTGGAACAAAATAAAACCATTTGGACAAAAAAAAATACAATTGACCCATAGCGATTACCTGGTACGTATGAAAGAGATGCTTTTTGATACCCTAGATATTCTCGAAAAAAATAATATCCGATATTGGATAGATGCTGGGACTTTACTTGGTATATTTCGTAATGGAGATTTATTGCCTTGGGATTACGATGCAGATATTGGGATTATAAGTGAATATACTCTTAAAGTTCTTAATATTTTGCATAAATATTTCCCAAAATATTTAATAAGAAAAAAAATTACAAATAATCCCTGGTTACCGGGGAATATTAGGGTTATTAAAATTCAGACACCATGGGAAAAATTAAGGAGGATAAATTTTCATATAGATTTATTTTGTGTATATAAGGTTGGTAACTATTATCGTTGGATAGATAACGATTCTTTAAAGCAAGTAGATCAAAAATATTATGATAATTTGGATACAATAGCTTGGGAAGGAAGAAAGATTCCTATCCCTTATAATGTGGAAAAATATCTAAGGATTCGCTATGGGAATTGGAGTATTCCTGATAAAAACTATAATGCAAGTCTTCACGATGGAGCTATTGCTGAAAAAGGATTTTAATTTTGACATTCACTAATGAAATATACAAAAAAATTAATCTATTTATAAAAGGGATTTAAAAAGTTTATAAAAATGTATAAGAAAGGAAATAAACAAATGAAAAAAGTATATGTAGCAATGAGTGCGGATTTAATACATCCTGGACACCTTAACATTATTAATGAAGCAAGAAAGTATGGGGAAGTTATAATTGGTTTACTGACCGACCAAGCAATTAGCAGTTACAAAAGACTTCCATTTTTATCTTATGAACAGAGAAAGATAATTGTTGAAAATATAAGAGGAGTTTTTCAAGTAATACCTCAAGAAACTCTGGATTATGTCCCTAATTTAAAAAAAATCAGACCAGATTTTGTAGTTCATGGAGATGATTGGCGAACAGGTGTTCAAAGAGAGATAAGAGAAATGGTTATCAATACTCTTAAAGAATGGAAGGGACAACTAATAGAGCCGAAATATACCCCAGGAATATCATCTACAAAATTAAATAATGGACTAAGAGAGATTGGAACAACTCCTGGAATAAGATTGAAAAAATTGAGAAGATTATTAGAATCAAAGGAATTAGTCAGAATACTTGAAGCCCACAATGGATTAACGGGATTGATTGTAGAAAATATACAAATTAAAAAGAATAATGTTCTTAAAGAATTTGATGGGATGTGGCTAAGCAGTTTAACAGATTCAACTGCAAAAGGAAAGCCAGATATAGGTTGTGTTGATTTAACTTCAAGAATGAATACGCTTAATGATATATTAGAGATTACAACAAAACCGATAATTTATGACGGAGATTCAGGGGGATTACCTGAACATTTTGTATTTATGGTTAGATCATTAGAAAGAGAAGGAATATCTGCTGTAATAATAGAAGATAAAGTAGGCCTGAAAAAAAATTCTCTATTTGGTATTGATGCAGAGCAGACCCAAGATAGTATAGAAAATTTTTCTAGGAAGATAACCCAGGGTAAAAAAGCACAAGTTACTGATGATTTTATGATAATTGCAAGAATAGAAAGTCTGATACTAAAAGCAGGACTAGAAGATGCATTAAAAAGAGCAAAAGCTTATATTACAGCGGGTGCAGATGGAATAATGATTCACAGTAAAGAAAAAGCTCCTGATGAAATATTAGAATTTTGTGAAGAATATAAAAAATTTGATTATAGAGGACCTTTAATTGTTGTCCCCAGTACATATAATCAAATAACTGAAACAAAATTAGTGAAGGCTGGAGTCAGAATAGTTATATATGCTAATCAATTACTGAGAAGTGCATATCCTGCAATGGTAAAAACGGCAGAAACAATATTAGAAAACGAAAGAGCTATGGAGTGCGAAGAGATGTGTATGCCTATTAGAGAAATTTTAACATTAATTCCAGGAGCTAAATAAGATGAAGGTAGAAAGTTTTGTAAAAATATTAAAAGAAGCTGGTTTCTTCCCATTTATGGGTGTTCCTTGCTCAGTATTTAAGTTTCTTTTAAACTATATAGATAATAGTAAAGAAGTAGAAAATTACCTTTGTTCTTCTGAAGGCGAAGCAATGGGATTATCCGCAGGGTTTGCCATATCCGGGAAAATGCCGGTAGTTTATATGCAAAATGATGGTTATGGAAATGCTGTAAATCCCTTATCATCTCTGCAATTACTGTATAAATTACCGGCATTACTGCTAATTTCTTGGCGGGCTGAACCAGGAAAGAAAGATGCTCCACAGCATTATATTATGGGAAAAACAATTTTGCGGTTACTAGATGTTTTTGAAATTCCATATATCATACTTAAGGATGATATAGCAAATCTAGAGAATTCTGTAATGAAGGCTAAAGAATACTGTAAACACAATTCAGCTCCTATAGCTTTTATTATTAAAAAGGGATATTTTGAAAAGTATGAAAAGATTATTTCCAAGTCTGTTAATACCTTAAATAAACGGATAGAATATATAAAATTATTAGCAAATAATGTTAGTGACAATGATATTCTTTTAGGAGCAACTGGATTTTGTGGTAGAGAGCTATACCAGAGCATAAAACATAAAGGGAAATTTTATATGATGGGTTCAATGGGATGTTTATCTGCAATAGGTTTAGGAATAGCAAAAGAAAATCCTAATAGAAATATATTTGTTTTAGATGGGGATGGAGCGCTTTTAATGAAAATGGGAACACTATCAACTATTGGTTATTATCAGCCGAAGAATCTAATTCATATATGTTTTGACAATAATAAATATGAGTCAACAGGAGGACAGCCAACTACATCCATAACAACTGGTTTTTCAACAATAGCAAAAGCATGTGGATACAAATCTATAGATTTTGTTACAGAAATAGAAGATTTTCAAAAAATCTTGGAAAATATAAAACAATATGAAAAACCTCATTTCATTCATATAAAAGTAAAAACTGGTACGATTGAATGTTTGGAAAGACCTTCCGATTCCCCTGAAGATATGAGAGAAAACTTAATGGAGTTTCTGAGCAAATAATGTGGAAATATTCAAATCCAGTAAGAATAATTTTTTCTGACAGATTTATCACACAAGTAAGTAAAATAGCTAATAGCTATAAAAAACCAAGCATTTTAATTATTACATATAAGTGGTTTAGACATACTGAAACTTTTAAGGAATTAGAAAACGAATTGGAAGAATTCAAACATTATTTTGATATTGAAGAGAACCCCTCCTTTAGTAGTTGTCAAAAAGCAATAACTTTTACTAAGAAGATTCAACCAAGTACAGTTATTGCAATTGGTGGAGGTTCAGTAATTGATACTGCCAAAGCAGTAAGAATGGCAGTTTATAAATCCTGTTATGATATTCGGAAATTATTTTCATCTTCTTACAAACAGGTCAATAAACCCTTATTAATTGCCATTCCTACTACTCATGGAACAGGCAGCGAACTTACAATGTGGGCAACAATTTGGGATAAAGTGAACAAAAAAAAGTATTCATTATCTGAATATAATAACTATCCTGACTATGCAATTTATGATGTTAATTTAGTAAAATCTTTACCAACATCTGTTTCATTTTCCTCCACACTTGATGCGTTATCACATTCATTTGAGGCTTTGTGGAATAAGCATTCCAATCCGATTTCAGATAATTTTGCTATGGAATCAATTAAATTGATTATAGATAATCTAAGTAAATTGGTTGAACCAATACCAATTGAGGTAAGAGAAAATTTACTGATAGCATCAATGTATGCAGGGCTTGCGTTTTCTAATACCAAAACAGCTGCTGCACATTCTATAAGTTATCCTTTATCAGCATATTTTAATGTTCCACATGGAATCGCCTGTTCAATGTCGCTGTATCCATTATTGAAAATAAATGAAAAAGCCATACAGAATAAAATAGCTAATTTGCTAAATGTGTTACAATTGAGTAGTATTGATGAATTTTGGAATAAAGTTTTAGGCACAGTAAAAAACAGAATTCCTTTTAGTCTCCATGAGTATGGAATTAAAAAGAGAGATTTGAATTGGCTTTTGGACTTATCCTTTACTAAAGACAGAATGGATAATAATGTTAGAGAGTTGAGTAAAAGAGATGTATTTAAAATTTTGGAGGAAATGTATTAACTTTAATCTTTAACCCACACACTAATATAGGAGTAGAACAGTCCAAAATTTTTAAAGTCAATCTTATTATTGAGATCTAAACGACTCATTACGATTCAATTTATTGATAATAATTTTCATTGAAAAGGAAAGGACCTTTCTATGTTTCTTCTTATTACACCAGCTCATAATGAAGTAGATCAGGTTGATGATTTGCTAAATTGCATGCGGGCAAGCACATTACAGCCTGACCATTGGTTAATTGTAGATGACAATAGTACTGACGGGACTGGGGATAGATTCCGTAAAAGCGGATCTAATCTTAAATTTTTAAAAGTATATAGGATGGAGCAGATAGATAAATATATGGAATTCCATATTTCGAAGGTACTACAAACTGGATTAGATGTATTAGGAAATTTGTTGAAACAAGCAGATTATATAGGTTTTTTAGATGCTGATATCCGCTTTGGTCCAAATTACTGGAAAATATTAGTAGAATCACTAACTATTAATCCATATTTAGGTATTGTCTCAGGCGTTCTGTGTTCTAGGAATAAACAAGGTATTCTTGCCATTGAGCATTACCAACGATTAGATACACCTAGAGGAGGACTAAGATTAATTAAAGGAGACTGCTACCTTGAAATAGGGGGAGTAGAAAGAAGTAGAGCATGGGATG
>JAGMCF010000116.1 GCA_023129415.1 Candidatus Cloacimonadota bacterium | reverse complement strand
CCCTGGAAACAAAACCTTAGCCTTATCCTTAGCCTTAGCCTTAAATAAACTATAAACTTTGAAATTCCGATACAATAAAATATACAGTTTAAATAACTTTAAAAAGAATTATTTCTCAATGAGGTAGAATTGATAACAATTTTTTCAACCATCGTGCTTTTAGGTATCCTGATATTCGTCCATGAACTTGGACACTTTATTATAGCCCGACTTTGTAAAGTAAAAGTTGAGAAATTCTCATTTGGATTTGGACCTAAACTTATCGGTATTAAAATCGGTGAAACCGAATATCGGATTTCTTTAATTCCCTTAGGTGGATATGTAAAAATGCTGGGTGAAAATCCAGATGAGGCGCAAGAAACCTCTCCAGAAAGTTTGAGAAATAAGAAATGGTGGCAGAAAATTTTAATCGCATTCGGCGGTCCTTTTGCCAATTTCGTCTTTGCTATTTTTATCTTAATTTTAACCTTTATGATTGGTATTAAAAATTATGATCTTGAACCAACTATTGGACGAATTTCTTATAGTGATCATGAAGAACTCAGAAAATTCCAAACTGGTGACCAAATTTTAGAGATTGATGGCAATGATATCACAAGCTGGCTTTCTATTATTAAAACCTGGAAAAATTACGATGAATTACACAATGTTGTTATACAAAGAAATAATCAAACTTTAAACCTGAATGTAAAAAATTTTGATTATACATATTGGCTTACTGATATTAAACCATTTGTATCTGCAAAAATTGGTGAAGTATTATACGGCTTACCTGCTTATCAATCAGGACTAAAAAAGGAGGATATAATTATTGCAATAAATGATTCTCCAATTTCAGACTGGTATGATATGCAAACAATAATTCGTGAAAATCCTGAAAAACCTTTGAAATTTAAAATAAAAAGGAATAATGAAATAAAAAACTTGCAAATCACACCTCAGATTAATACTGAATCAGAAGATAGTCAGGGAATTATTGGTGTATCACATAAATTAGATTTAGTCTATTTTGAAAAGTATAGTTTTATAAATTCAGTGAAATATGGTTTTCTTACTGGAATTTCTATTGTATATAGATATTACAGTGGACTATTCAGATTGTTTAAATATCCATCTTATATTGGCAAGAGTGTTGGAGGACCTATAATGATTGCTGCATTATCAGGTCAACAAGCAAAAGAAGGTCTATCCACATTTCTATCATTTATGGCAATGATAAGCATTATACTTATGATTATGAATCTTTTACCAATCCCAATTTTAGATGGCGGAATGATTATATTTGCCATATGTGAAGGAATAGCAAGAAAACCTCTTAAAAAATCAGTAGAAGCATTGTTACAGAGAGTCGGGTTGGCAATAATTCTCACTCTTATGATTTTTGCTTTTTATAATGATATATCACGCTTTGTAAACAGACAATTATCTATTATAAAAGGTGATGTGCCGTCGGTTTTAGAAAAAAATGAATAAATTACAATTTAAAATATTAAAAAAAGACAAGCATTGCGCAGCAAGATATGGAGAGATAATAACTCCGCATGGTAAAATTTCTACGCCTGTTTTTATTCCAGTCGGAACTTTAGGTGCTGTCAAATCTATGTCTCCAGATGAATTAGAAGAAATTGGATATGAGATAATCCTTTCAAATACATATCATCTTTTCCTAAGACCTGGTGATGAGATAATAAAAAAAGCAGGCGGAATTCATAATTTCATCGGATGGAAAAAACCAATATTAACTGATAGTGGCGGCTTTCAAGTTATGAGCCTACAAAAATTTCGGAAAATAACAGATGATGGCATTGAATTTCAATCTCATATTGACGGGAGCTATCATTTTTTCTCGCCCGAAAAAGTTATGCAAATTGAACAGAATTTAGGTGCAGATATCATTATGGTCCTTGACGAATGTACACCATTTCCTTCCAGTTACGAATATGCAAAAAAATCTGCTGATTTAAGTTTAAAATGGGCAATTAGATGTAAAGAGGAATTTCAGAAAAGTAATAGCAATCAAGCATTATTTAGTATTGTTCAAGGAAGTGTTTTTGATGATATTAGAGAAGAAAATGCAAAACAACTTTTGGAAATTGGTTTTGATGGATATGCTATTGGAGGATTGGCTGTTGGTGAAGATAAAGAGGATTTGAATCGAATTGTAAAATTACTTTGTAATATTCTCTTTGAACACAAACCTCGTTATTTAATGGGTGTCGGCACTCCTATTGATTTGCTTGAAAATATTGAAAAGGGTATTGATATGTTTGATTGTGTTATGCCAACAAGAATTGCTCGTAATGGGACAGTATATACAAAAAAAGGAAAATTAATTATCAGAGATTCTGAATTCAAAGAGGATTTCAAGCCTATTGAAAATGATTGTAACTGCTACGCCTGCAAAAATTTTTCACGTGCCTATATTAGGCATTTAATAAAAATAAAAGAAATTTTAGGCATAAGATTGACTACAATTCATAATTTAACTTTCTATTGTAACTTACTTAATGATATAAGATCAGCAATTATGAATGATAATTTTATGGAATTTAAGAGAAAGTTCATTGAACGATATAGGAGGCAAAATGGCTACTATAACACAAACTAAAATTATTAAAGGATTTAATAAACTACCCCTTTCTGCAAAAAAAGAGTTGTATGACTTTCTTCAATTCTTATTAATTAAATGGAATCTGTTGAAAGAGGAAGATGAAAGTGAGGTTCTTTCAATGGATGATTTGAATATTATTATTGAGGGTGAATTGGAATTTGAAAAAGGGGAAACAATAGGTCTTGAAGATTATGTAAAATCCCGAGGTATAAGTGTATAAAGTTGAACTCACGAAACAGGTTCGCAGATTCCTTGATAAAAAAGCTAATAAGTTTGTAAAGAAAGTCTTTCAAAATTTTAAGTTACTCTCTGAATCACCATACAAAAATAATCTTGACATTAAACCGATAAAAGGACAAAAGGGTCTTTGGCGCTTGCGGATAGGGACTATTCGCTTTATTTATAGCATTAAAAAGAAACAGTCAGTTATTCTAATTCTGAAGGCTGACTCACGGGGACAAGTTTACAAGAAAAAATAAGCGAAAAACTGAGAAATATAACGGAACTAAATCAAAATTGGAGTTAGTACAACAATGAAAAGAGTAAAAATATTATGGATTGATGATGAAATAGAGATGCTCAAACCTCATATACTATTTCTTGAAGAGAGAAATTATGAAATCATACCGGTATCAAATGGAAATGATGGAATAAAATTAGTTGAAGAAAATAATTTTGATTTAGTGCTTCTTGATGAAATGATGCCCGGTCTTGATGGGCTTGAAACTTTATCTGAAATCAAAAAAAGGAATGGTTCGCTTCCTGTTGTAATGATTACAAAAAACGAAGAAGAAGGTTTAATGAATAAAGCCATTTCTCAACAGATTACAGATTATATTATCAAGCCAATTAATCCAAATCAAGTTTTAATGTCTATTAAAAAAATATTGATGGCAGAAGAAATCAGACATAATCGGATTGGGGAGGAATATGCTCAATTTTCTGCATGGTTAAATCAAAAACTATTCTCTGAACCTAATTGGCAAGATTGGACTGAAATATTCAGACGAATTGTTGACTGGGATATAAAATTTGATGATTTATATTATGAAGATATGGCTCAAATGCATGATTTTGAACGGAAGAATTGCAATGTTGAATTTTCAAATTTTATTGGAAATAATTTTAAGAATTGGCTTCAAACACCAAACTATCCTACATTATCTCATGAAATAGTAAAAAAATACATCTCGCCTTTATTTTCTAAAAAAAAGGTAATTTACTTTATTGTTCTGGACTGTCTTCGTCTTGACCAATTTATGGTGTTTAAACCATATTTAGAACAACTTTTTAATATAAAAACAGATTTGTATTTATCCATCCTTCCCACATCCACACCATATTCAAGAAATGCTATTTTCAGCGGTATGATGCCTGAAGATATAGCAAAAATTTTCCCACAATTCTGGAGAAGCAGTAAAGAAGTAGAAAGTAGTCTTAATCGCTATGAACATTTCTTTATTGATGAACAGCTAAAAAGATTAAGAATATCATTGCCAAATGGAAGTAAATATATAAAAATACTTAATCCAGAAGAAGGACAATATGTTGTTAAAAAAATCCCGAGTTACAAAAAAGAACGATTGATAATTCTTGTTTACAATTTTTTAGATCTATTGCTTCACCATCGCTTTAAAGATGAAGTCTTGCAAGAGATGATCCCAAATGACAGAGCATTGCGTTCATTATCGAAAATCTGGTTTCTTAATTCAAAATTTTATCAAGCATTACAATTAATTGCCAAGCAGGATGCTATTATAGTTTTAACTACTGATCATGGTTCTATAAAAGTTAAACATGCAACAAAGGTAATCAGCGACAAAGATGTTTCAGCAGGTTTGCGTTCTAAGCATGGGAAGAATCTTTCCTGCAATGAAAGACATACAATTAAAATTTCAAGTCCCACAGAATTTGGACTTCCCAGAGAAAGTGTAGTTGAAAATTATATCTTTGCAAAAGGTGATTATTACTTTGTCTATCCCACAGATTATAATGAGTATAAGAGAAAATTTGATAGCACATATCAACATGGTGGAGTTTCTATGGAAGAGATGATATTACCTGTCTCAATTTTGACCCCAAAAGGTAAATGAAAGGAATAAGGGATATAAGGAAATAGGGAAATAGGGAAATAGGGAAATAGGGAAATAGGTATATATGGATATATGGAAAAATTGGAAAAGAAAGATAAAATCGAAAAAATAAGCCATTCATTAAAAGATACACAAAAGATAGCAAAAGAATTTTCTAATAATCTTAATCAGGGTGATGTTATAGCTTTGTATGGTCCTCTCGGTAGTGGTAAAACATTTTTTGTGAAGGAGGTTGCTAAGTCATTAGGAGTTAAGGATTACATCACCAGTCCATCATTTACAATCTTAAATGAATATAATGCCAGTTTACCAATTTATCATTTTGATTTCTATCGTTTGAAAAATGAGAAGGAAATTGAAGAAATTGGATTCTCAGATTTTCTAAACCGAAAAGGAATATTTTTTATTGAATGGCCTGAAAAAGCAGAATACATCCTTCCTGATGAATATATTAAAATAGTTTTTAAAATAATTGATAAAAACTCTCGTAAAATTACTATGTTAACTGTCAGAAATGATAAACAAGAAAAATAAAATAACTAATTTTAATAATATCTTATAATATGAAACATATATGCCAACAAGTTGGCACAAAGGAGAATAAAAATAACACACCCCTAAATTCTCCTTTGGAGAATTTTTCCCCTCTTATTAGAGGGGAATACAAAAATCCCCTCTTGAGAGGGGTGGCATTCCATCCACGATCCAATCGCGGACGGAATGACGGGGTGTGTAATCTGTGAGCTATTTTCATATAAAAAAAATAAATCTTTGTGTCTTTGTGCCTTTGTGGTGAATTTTTTCGGAGTATAAAATGCCTAAATTAATGAAAAGTGTATCAGGAATTAGAGGAATTGTAGGTGAAACTCTAACGGTGAACAATGTAATAAACTTTGCTCAGAAATTTAGCACTTATTGTAAAAAAGGAAAAATATTGGTTGGACGAGATTCTCGCATAACAGGACAGATGCTTTTCAATGCAATTTCATCCAGACTTATGTCAATCGGTTCAGATGTAGTTGATCTTGGAATTTGTCCTACACCAACGATTTTATTGGCAGTTGAAAAATCAGAAGCAAGTGGTGGAATTGCAATTACTGCAAGCCACAATCCAAAAGAATGGAATGCACTTAAACTTATTGGACCAAATGGTACTTTTTTAACTGAAAAACAATCAAAAATGTTCTGGTCAATTAATAGTGAAGATATAATTAATCAAAAATGGGACAGAATTGGTAAATTAAGTTTAGATAATTCTGCTATTGAAAATCATATAAAAGGTATTCTTAATTTGAAATATGTTGATATACAAGCAATAAGGAAAAATCATTTTAAAGTAGTGATAGATTCTACTAATGGTGCTGGTGGTCTGTTATCTCCCCAATTATTGCGAGAATTAGGATGTGAAGTTATTGAGCTTTTCTCTGAGCCAACCGGTATCTTCTCCAGAATTGCAGAACCATCTGCGAACAACCTACATGAATTAGAAAAATTAGTTCTTTCCGAGAAAGCAGATATAGGTTTTGCTACTGACCCGGATGTGGATAGGTTGTCAGTCGTTTCTGAAAAAGGAAAAGCACTTGGAACCGAACTTTCTCTACTTTTAGCTGAAGAATATATCCTTTCTCAGAAAAGAGGAAACATTGCAACAAATCTTTCTTCCTCAATGGCTTCTGAAGATATTGCTAAAAAATATAATGTGAAAATTTTTCGCTCAAAAGTGGGGGAGATAAATGTTGTAGAAACGATGAAAAAAAATAATTGTGTAATAGGTGGAGAAGGGAATGGTGGAATTATACTTCCAGAACTTCATTATACAAGAGATGCCCCGCTTGGAATGGCTCTTATCTTATCTTATATGGCTAAAACAGGGAAGAGGATTTCTGAATTGTTTAATTTAATCCCTCATTATTTTATGTGTAAAACTAAAATCCAACTTACTGATAATATAGATTTTGATGAAAGATTAATTCATATCAAAAATAAATTTCCTGATTGCGAATTTGATTTTACAGATGGAATAAAAATTGTTAATAAAGATTATTGGGTTCATATAAGAAAATCTGGAACCGAACCAGTTGTTAGGATTATCTCAGAGAGCGAATCAATAGAAAAGTCAGAAAAATTGATTAACAGCATTAAAATATTATTAAAATCCATAACATAAAAAACATAATATCGCTCTTTCATAAAACCATTAAAATGGTTGATAGTGTTTTTTTATAATATTAATTACCCATAATTAAAATTATGGGCTTCTTGAACATAAAAAATCCATTCAAAAGAAGCTCACATCCCCAATTAAATTGGGGATCATTTGTAGGTATATGAATAACAAAAATGTAAGCTTAACCGTTTCAACTTTTTTTATTACATTAATCTGACTTTTTATAGTGGACTCATGAATTATTATGAAAGAAAAAAATAAGATAAACTGGTCAAAGGGAGATCATAAAAAAGCCATTATAGAACAACGTAAAAATCTTTGGAAGGAAGACACTCTGAAGATGATTGCAGACTGGCTACCCTTGAAACCAGAGATGATAATGTTAGATGTTGGTTGTGGGTTAGGTTACAATGGATTTACATATTGGAAATATTTCGGGAAAAATGGTGTGTATTTAGGTGTAGATATTTCAGAAGATTTAATAAAAGAAGCAAAGACTTTGGCAAAAGAATGGGCTTTGGGAGGAAAAGCTGAATTTAAATTAGGCTCTGTTTATAAGTTACCATTCAAGGATAACTCAGCAGATATTACAATTTGTCAGACTTTATTGATGCATCTCAAAGAACCAAAAAAATCTCTTCAGGAAATGAAAAGGGTAACCAAGCATGGTGGGCTGATTGTTTGTGTAGAACCTGATAACCTTTCCAATAGCATGCGAATTGGTTATAGTAGTCTACCTGAATTAACAACTGAACAAAAGATACTATTGCATAGAGTTCATTTTATTGTATATGAAGGTCATAAAAAACTGGGTTTTGGTGATTATGCAATTGCTAATAAAATTCCAAAAATGATGTCTGATTTAGATTTATATGAAATCGATATAATTTGTAACGATAAATGTTTTTTTCTTATACCACCTTATGAAACTGAAGAACAGCAAAGAATAATTGAAAAAATACAAAAAAATATAAATAAAAAGGATACTAAAGACTATTATCTGGAAGGATTTAAAGATAAATTCTTCGCCGGAGGTGGTAGCAAATATCTTTATTATAAATACAAACGGTTTATAAAAGAACATAATTGGAAAGCACAAATGAAAGAACAACTATCAAAGAAATCTTTTTATAGATTTGGTGGTGCTTCATTTTTTTATGTTATTCGTGGGAAAAAGAAATAATGAGTTCACTACAAAACAATAAATTCAGCTATTTATTTTTTGCTAAAATAATTAAGAAAAAACATATTTCTTTAGCTAAAATCTGGCTGGAGTTTTAAGTGAACTTATATATAGAAAATAATTTGATATTTTATTTAAATTTTAAAATTTTCAGTCAGACACTAAATAGAAGAAATATATGAGGAAGAGAGATATGAAAATTACAGAAGAATTAATCCGAAAACTGCCGAAAACAGACTTACATGTTCACTTAGATGGTTCGTTACGAATCGAGACAATTCTTGATTTAGCAGAAAAACAAAATTTAAAAATACCATCTTCTGATCCGAAAAAACTTAAGAAGATAGTCTCTGGTGAGAATGCAAATAGTTTAGAAGAATATCTTGAAGGATTCAAATACACACTTTTAGTGCTGCAAACAGAAGAAGCACTTTTCCGCACCGCATATGAGTTAGCTGAAGATTCTGTAAAAGAAAATATACGCTATACTGAGATAAGATATTGCCCAATTCTTCATACAAAAAAAGGGTTAAGTCTTACTGATGTTTCTAATGCTGTGTTAGACGGTCTAAAACAAGCAGAGAAAGACTTTAACATTAAAACTGGTGTCATTATTACAGGAATGAGAGATATGAATCCTGATGTGTCATTAAAATTAGCTGAATTAGCAATTGCATATAAAGGTAAAGGTGTAGTTGGTTTTGACCTTGCAGGTGAAGAGATGAACTATCCGGCCAAGGAGCATCGTGAAGCCTTTGATCTTGCTCTTAAGAATAATTTGAATATTACTATTCATGCAGGTGAAGGATATGGACCTTTAAGCATTCATCAGGCTATTCATTATTGTGGTGCTCATAGAATTGGGCATGGAACTCGTCTTGTGGAAGATGGTGATTTGCTTAATTATGTTAATGACCATCGTATTCCTATTGAGATTTGCATTACGAGCAATCTGCATACTAATGCTGTTAAATCTTTTGCAACCCATCCTCTGGGAATATTTTATGACTTGGGTCTAAGAGTTACATTAAATACTGATAATAGACTTCTTTCAAATACAACAATGACAAAAGAATTTATGCTAACAATAGAATATTTTAATTTTAACTATAAACAGATAAAAAATTTAATAATAAATGGTTTTAAAAGCTCGTTTCTTCCATATCGAGAAAAGACAATTATGCTAAATACTATTCTTGAGGAGTTGGCAGAAATTGAAATACAGGAAATGAAAGCTGAATTTATTGGATATGATGATAAGCTTTAATATCCCAAAGAGCGGTAAACCGCAAATAACAAATATCAAATTATAAATTCTTTACCCCGTTAGATTTTTATTATTGTAATAGGTGAAAGGTAATGAGATTATCAAGATGATAAAAATAATCAAACTATATTATTTGATAATTATCTAACGGGGCAGGTAAATTCCAAAACCTAATAACCAAATGACCAAAATATTTTATTTCAGTCAATGGAGTTTATTTTTATTTAGAATTTGGGATTTGAGATTTATTTGTTATTTGGTCCTTGTTACTTGGAATTTAATTTTTGCCAAAAAAACAAAGATTTTACTTATAATACTATAAAGTTATATATAAACAATTTGATTATCAGTGGAAGAAATATTTTAATTATTTTGGTAAACAGAGAGTCAATAATAAACCAATCTACCTGGCATACTCACCAAAAATCAATTAATTTTCTATTGACAATATAACTTCCATTTTGTTTTGATATTTTTTATTAATAGATAATTATAATCGTTATATTCCTGATAAATTGACACTTCTTATAAAATTTTGGATAATTATAATTTTACAAGCTTTAAGTAAATTTAATTTTATTGACATCTATTATTGGCATTAAGTTTAGTATTCACGAATAAAAAATAATGAGGTAAACATGTCATTAACTATTGTATTAGGGGCTTGTTGGGGTGATGAAGCAAAGGCAAAAATAGTAGATATTTTGGCTGAAGAATCGGATATAGTAGTGCGATTTCAAGGTGGATGTAATGCCGGGCATACTGTGGTTCATAGAGATAAGAAGTATATATTTCATATCATCCCAATTGGCATTTTGTATCCAGATAAAAAATGTGTGATTACAAATGGAGTAGTTATAAATCCGTTTCAATTAATTGCCGAACTTGAAGATATTCAGAAACAGAATATTTATATTGGGGATAGATTATTCATAAGTTCTCAAGCACATATAACACTTCCTTTACACAAATTTTTGGATGGATTGAGCGAAAAGAAAAGCAAAAAACAAGCAATTGGCACAACAAAAAGAGGGATAGGTCCAACTTATTCTGATAAGTCTGCACGATTTGGTATAAGGGTTTCTGACTTGCTTGATCCCCCATATTTATCCAAAAGAATTGATAATATTATCACTAACAAAAGAGAACTATTAACTGATTGGCTTGCAGAAAATGATTTAGAAGTTATGAAAAGAAGTCTGGTTGAAATTGGGAAAAAGATGCACAATTTTGTTGTCGATACACCGTATTTAATTAATAAATATTTAGATGAAGGAAAGCAGGTTTTGTATGAAGGTGCACAAGGAACCTTATTAGACATCGACTTCGGTACTTATCCTTTTGTAACATCCTCAAATACATCGGTTGGTGGTGCAATATCCGGTTCGGGTGTTAATCCAAGAAGAATTGATAAAATAATTGGTGTTATGAAATCATATTTTACTCGTGTTGGAAATGGACCTTTCCCTACTGAATTGAAAGATGAGATAGGGGATTACATTAGAGAAAAAGGTCAGGAATATGGAGCTACAACTGGTAGACCTCGCAGATGCGGGTGGTTTGATGCTGTTGCTGCAAAATATTCTGCAATGATAAATGGCTTTGATGAAATTGCATTAACGCTGTTAGATGTTTACTCTGGTTTGGAAACAATAAAAATATGCACTCATTATGAAATTGATGGTGAAAAGGTAGATCATTTTCCAATTGTGACTAATAACTTAGAAAAAGTTGTTCCACAATTTATTTCACTTCCAGGTTGGGAAAAGGATATTTCAAATGTAAAAAAATTCTCGGATTTGCCTATAAGCGCTCAAAAATTTATACACAAAATTGAAGAAATACTGAATATTAAAGTGAGTATAATTTCTGTTGGCGCTGAAAAGAATCAGACCATATATCGTTAAAGGTCAAAAAGTCAAAAGATGCTTCGCATCGTCAAAAGTTGTCATCATTCATTTTGCAAGCTAAAGCATTATGACTATTTATGACAGCATAGCGTTTTGACAGCGAAGCGTTTTGACCTTTTGACAGCGAAGCGTTTTATATTGATAGATGAGCTTATCTTTTGAAAATATTAGTTTTAGATATAAAAATTGCTATCCTGTAAAACAGTCGATTTTTTCAAATTTTTCTTTGAATATTCAGCTTGGAGAGAAAGTTGGGATCTTTGGTAAAACAGGTTCAGGAAAATCTACTTTAATAAAGCTCATAACAGGAGAAGAAAAACCGCAAAAAGGCAAAATTCTTTTCCAAAATCAGGATATTAAGAAAATGAAAAACCTGTTTGAAAATATCGCTATCCTTTTCCAAAAACCTGAAAAGCAATTTGTTTTTCCAAATATAAAGGATGAAATAGAATTCATATCCGAAAGAAGAAAAATTTTTACTCAAACATTGATTTATGAATTTGCAGATAAATTTAATTTTCCGCTTAAATCGTATTTGAATAGAAATATATATTCTCTTTCACTAGGAGAATTGAAACTACTTCAAATTATTTTAGTTCTATCATTAAATAAGCCATATTGGATTCTGGATGATCCTTTTCTCTTTCTTGATGGGGATAAAATCAAAGTTTTTAAGGAAATTCTTGCAAATATTAATGATAAAACAATTTTAATTCTTTCAAGGAATAAAAGTGATTTTAAAGGGATTATTGACAGAGAGATAATGTTAACGATATAAGAAGAGTATAATGAATACAGATTTTAGCATTTTCCCAAATGAGATAGGTCATACTTTATTAAATAGATTTCAAAAGAGATAAGACAGTTTATTGAAGAACAGAAGTTCTATATGAGATCTGCAAAATAAGAATTTTCACCCCATCTGTCATTCCCGTGAAAACGGGAATCCAATGAAATAAAGGATTTTGGATTCCGCATCAAGTACGGAATGACAAATAAATGATATTTTGCAGAACCCATTAGTTCTATTTAAAAGGAGTTATGAAAAAATATAACGAACAACAAAGTAAGGGTGAAATTGTTATCTTTAAAACTAAAGATGGTAAAACTAATCTTGAGGTAAAGTTACAGAAAGAGACTGTGTGGCTTATGCAAAAACAGATTGCAGAATTATTTGGAACGCAAAGACCAGCAATTACAAAACATCTAAAAAACATTTTCCAAAGTGATGAGTTAAAAGAAAATTCAGTATGTTCCATTTTGGAACATACTGCATCTGATGGTAAAATATATCATACTAAATTTTATAATCTTGATGCGATTATTTCTGTTGGGTATAGAGTAAACTCACAGCAAGCCACCCGATTCCGTATTTGGGCAACTAAAATAATAAAGGATTATCTACAAAAGGGATTTGCACTAAATCAAAATAATAGCGGAATATTGGTTATGAGATTGCAAATGAGGATCCCGATATATCGGGACATTACATTACCTAATTATTAGAGGACCAAAAAATGAAAAAATTATATTTAATAATTATCATATTACTTGTTGTAGATTCTGTTTTTGCATCAGCTTATGATGAGTTTCAATTTGCAAAAAAGATGTACGACGATACATTATACGAAGAAGCAATCGGAAAGTTTCGTGAAATTATACAAAAATATCCAACATCTTCAGAAGCAGAATCTTCTCAACTTTATATTGGAAATTCATATATCGAATTAAAATTATATGATGAAGCAGGTAAAGCTTTCAAGCATCTTGTTGATGCATATCCAAATTCAAAGTTAGTTCCTAATGCAATTTATAAATTAGCTGAAAGCCAATATATAAGTGGAAATTATGAGGATGCTGCTCTCAATTATCAATATCTTATAAATCACTATCCTCAAAGTCCATTTTCCATTTTATCATTAAAAAAAGTTATTAAATCTTTTCAACTTTCTGAACAATACAATGAAGCAATTCTCTCTGCTTCAAGCATTTTAAAACATTATGCAGACAAACCCCAGATACCAGATGTTTATCTCCTTCTTGCAGATTTATATTTTGAAAATAATATGCCAGAGCAATTTGAATTAACTTTAGATAAAATTATTATTGATTATAGCTCTTCAGAAGCAAAATGGGAAGCAATTGAGAAATTGGCTTTGCATTATCTTGCTACAAAAAGACAAAAAAAAGCAATTGAACTCATTCAGAACAAATTGAATGAATTAATACCAAGAAAGTATGAGAAATCCCTTTTATTGCTTTATGCAGATATATTGTTTAAAATTGAATATTATGCATCAGCACGAGAGAATTATCAGTCCTATTTCAGAAAATTTGATACAGAACCAAATCTGGATGAAGTTGCATATAAAATCGCTGTTACTAATTTTAAGTTAAGTGATTATAAAGTAGTTCTGCAAAATTGCTCTGACTTTAAGATAGAATTTCCTGAAAGCAAATCTATGGCTGAAGTATATTTTCTTATGGGTCAGACCTATTATAAGTTATTAGACTATCAAATGGCATTACAGGAACTTGATTCAAAAAACTTTATTAATGCTTCAAAGAAGATTAAATTTCAAGTTCTCAAACTTAAAACTGAAATTTTCGAACATCAGAATTTGTATGAGAAAGTAATTACAGATTATTTAAATTTGATACAAAATTTTAGTGATCTTGTTTCAGCAGATAGCTGTTATTTTCACATTGCAAGTATTTATCAAAAAATTCTTAATAATTATGAATCAGCAATAAATTATTATCAAATGATTTTAAATACATATCCTCAGACAAAATTATGGCAAAAAATTCAAATTGAAATGGCAGATTGTTTTGAGAATATGGAGCAGTATGAAAAGTCACTTAAGATTTTGCAACTTACAATCAATCAAGGGAATCTGAGTGCTGAAATGGAAAAGAAAATTAAGCAAAATATCGAATATATTAAGAAATATAAAATTAAAGAAAAAGATGCTGCTCTTGAAAGTTTGATGGACTGCTTCATATCTTATATCAGGAATAATGATAAAATTGAAGCTCTTGCATCAATTATTAAGATTTACAGAGATGATCTTAAGGAATACGAAAAAGCAATTGAAATTTTTAAACAGAATAAATACCTTGAGAATAATCCAGAATTTTTATTATTACAAGGAGAAACATATCAAAGTTTAGCGATAAAATTGGAATATGAAAATGATGTAAAAACAGAAATATATTTACAAAAAGCAAAAGAAACTTTTGAGAATATCATAAACAACTTTATTGAGGTTGCAGAAACCCCTTATGCAAAATATTATCTTATTGAACTTAACTTAAGGCAATATGAAATTGGTTCTGATATTTATATAAAAAAATTAGAAGAATATTCTTCTGAATTTGTACAAAATTATAGTTCTTTTCCGAAGATTGGGAATGTTTATTTTAATCTCGCAAAATCATTGATTCTATCTTATGGTGAGGAACAAGCAATAATACGAAATTTACAACAGGCAATAACATTAAGTAAAAACAAAATCATAAAAAATTCTGCATATTCACTTTTAGGGGATATTTATTTAGAAAATGAAAGCTACCAAGCTGCACTAAATCAATTTAATAAGATAGATTCGGAAATCATATTTAAAAATAGTAACTTATTGTTTAATATTGCCTTTGCAGAGATGAAATTAAATCACTTAACAGAAAGTGCAGAATATTTCCAGAATTTTGTTAACAATTTTAAACTGCATAAAAAATATTGGGAAGGTGTTAAGAATTTAGCTGAAATTTATAAAGAATTGAATTTGAGAGATAAGGCAATATCGTATTATCAACTTCTTGTAGAAAATCAACCAGATGACATTATTCTTAGAGAATTAAGAAATTTATATATATCCAATCAGAAGTTTGAAAATGCTATTGAAGTCTCAATAAAAATTCAAGAAAGAACCAATGAAGATAGAAGAATTTTGGCAGAGGTCTATCTACAAAAAGGTGCTAAAAGCTTAGCAATTTTACAGTATGAGAAAGTAATTGAAAACGAAACAGATGTCAATAAGAAATTGAAAGATATTGAGCAGTTAGCTATGATTAACTTCAATATTTCTGATTTTCAGGAAGCTATTGAGGGTTATGAAAAAATAATTAATTTAACTGCTGATTTAAAAAATCGTTTTTCAGATATACAAAATCTGGATTGGTCAAAAATTGGAGAAAACTTAATTATTTCCTGTTATAAAAGAAAATCAAGAAAAAACGCAGAGGAATATGAAAAGATCTTTAATAAGGTAATAAAGGATAATAATGAAATTAAATCACATTTACTTCTTGAAAAAGGAATTTATTATATAAATTTAGATAATAAGAAAGCAAATAAAATTTTTGATGAAATAATAGAAGATTACAATTATACAGATTATGCTGATAATGCATATTTTCAACAAGCACTTATGGCTTTGGAAGATAAGAATTTTGAATTAGCAAAAGATAAATTAAAATCATTAATTGAGCATTTTCCAGAATCTGAATTGGTTAATAATGCTAATCTTAAACTTGGTTCTATAAATTTTACTGACGGTCATTTCCGCAAAGCTTTGGAATATTATCAATTAGTTATTCAAAGTGACCGAGAAGGAGAACTAGCACTTAAAGCGATTGAGAATTTTGCCTTAACATGTAAGTCTATGGGAGAATGGATGCTTGCAATAGAAGCCTATCAAATGCTGCTGGATAAATTTGGCACTCCAGAGATAAAACCTCAAACCCTTTTTGAAATTGCATTCTGCTTCTATCGGGATAAAAAGTATCAAAAAGCTATTGAGTTATTTCAAACAATTTTCCAAAGAATAGATAAAAGAAGTACTAAAGTAGAGATAATTTATTGGATTGGAGAATCATATTTTGGATTAGAGGAATATGAGAAGGTAGTAGAAACACTCTTAAAGATCGTTTATAATTATAGTGATTTTGCACAATGGGATGTTAATGCGAATATAAAAATTGCTATGGCATATGAACAGCTTAACAAATTTGATAAAGCAAGACTTTTTTACAATAGTGTAATCAAAAAATATGGTGAAGATAGCCAATGGGGGAAAGAAGCAAAGAAACTTCTGGATGCTTTGCCATAACCGAATACTCTCCGATCTAACAGGATTTATAATCCTGTTTATTTTAAGGTTGTTTTTCGATGAAACATATATGTCCCGAAAACAAATCGGGACACCCCATTAAATAGGAAAAGATTTAACGGGGCAGGCAAAGGAGAATGAAAATGTTATTTCCATTGATTAATGTTGTTATATTATTTTCTTTGTGTCCTTTGTGTTTGCTTTGTGTCCTTTGTGGTTAATCAATTTTCAGATGAAAAATTTAAAATTAATTCTATCATATTTAAAACCACATAAGAAAACAATATTTTGGGGTGTTTGTTGTTTGGTAGTAGTTGATGCTATTCAAATGATAGTCCCCAAAATTATCCAGCATATTATTGATTTCTTACGCTTACCTGGTTTTACGACTTCTGGAATTTTCAAATTTGCATTATTGATATTCATACTTGCTATTATTATGGCAGCATTAAGGTTTTTATGGAGATTATTATTAATCACTAATGCATATAAAATCGAAAGAAAGATTCGTAACGAGTATTATGAGCATTTACAAAAGCTTTCAATCCGCTTTTTTCAAAAGCATAAAACCGGTGATTTGATGGCATATGCTACTAATGATTTGCGAGCTGTTCGTATGCTTTTTGGTATAGGTGTGGTTCTTGCTTTTGATTTTGTATTGATTACAGTTGCGAGTTTAGCATTAATGTCTAATATTGACTGGCGTCTTACAATATATGTTATCATACCCTTACCAATTGTTACATTTATTGTGATATTTTTCGGTAGAAAACTTCATAGACTTTTCAGAAAAGTTCAGAATACTTTTGCGAAGCTCTCTGACAGGGTTCAAGAAAGTATCACAGGTATTAGAGTTATAAAATCTTTTGTTAGAGAAGATTCATATGAAAACAGAGTAGGTGAGATTGCAAATGAACTTGTCCAACAAAATATGCGTCTTATAAAAATCTGGGGTATGTTTTTCCCATTTTTATTTGCAGTAGTTGGGGTTAGTCTTCTTTTAACTTTGTATTTTGGCGGCACAAAAACAATCCTGAACCAGATAACTATTGGTGAATTTGTTGCATTTAATAGTTACCTGCATTTACTTATATGGCCTGTAATTGCAATAGGATGGGTTGTGAATCTTTATCAAAGAGGAACAGCATCTCTCAATAGAATTCAAGAAATAATGAAAGAGAAACCTGAAATAATTGATGGCATTGATGTTGATAAATCCATCACTGAGTTAAAAGGGAATATTGAATTTAGAAATTTAAAATATACTTATCCAGAAAGTAAAAATACTATTTTGGATGGAATATCTTTTTCCATTAATTCAGGTGAAACTTTAGCAATTGTAGGTAGAACGGGAGAAGGTAAAAGCACAATTATAAAACTTCTGACTCGCCTTTTTAATCCTCCTAAAGAATCCATTTTTATTGATGGAAAGGATATCTACCAAATTCCACTTTTAACATTAAGAAAGAATATTGGAATTGTAATGCAAGACATATTTCTGTTTTCCACATCTATTGAAGATAATATAAGATTTGGAAAACAAACCGTTTCACAAAAGGATATCATACAAACCACACAGTTATCCCATTTTTACAATGATATTACAGAGTTTGAGGGTAAGTTTAATTCTGTGGTTGGAGAGAGAGGTATATCTCTTTCCGGGGGTCAAAAGCAACGTCTGGCAATTTCCAGAGCATTGATAAAAGATGCACCAATTTTGATTCTTGATGATGCATTCTCATCTGTAGATACTGAAACTGAAGAAGGAATATTAAGTAATTTAAAATCAATTCAGGAAGATAAAACAACTTTAATAATCGCTCATCGTATTTCTACAATGCAGCATGCTGATAAAATTATTGTTTTAGATAATGGCAAGATTGCTGAAGAGGGTAATCATAAAAGCCTAATTAAACAGAATGGGATATATACTGATATTTATAATAAGCAGAAGTTGAGAGAAGAGTTGGAGATGTAAAAAGTCATATGCTACTTCGTAGCGTCAAATGAGCCTTCGGCTCGTCAAATGTAGTCATATGCTCCTTTGGAGCGTCATATGAGCCTTCGGCTCGTCAAATGTTGTCATTATGACAGCAAAGCATTATGACTATCTCTGACAGCGAACGAAGTGAGCATTATGACTATTTTATGACGGCTTTAGCCATTTTGACAGCGAAGCGTTTTGACGGCTTTAGCCACTCTGACAGCGTAGCGTTCTATGAATACATACGAAGAAAAGGACTCAGACAAGATTTATGACCGTCGTTTGATGGCAAGATTATTAAAATATCTTTTACCATATAAAAAGTATTTTATTATCTCTTTTCTGATTCTTATATTAATTGCTTTTTTTGCTATTGCATTACCATACATTCTTAAGTATGGAATAGATGAATATATTAATCCTTCTATTAAGATAATTGATATTTCAAACTTTCCTGAATTGAGAAGTGAGTTTTCAATTAAATATAAAAAATATGTAATAGAAACTTATGGTGATAAAATTTTAATTAAAAGCTATAATATTGATAAACTGCTCCCCAGGCATCTTCGTATGCTTAAATCAAAACAATCAATTGGAAGAGATTTTTATGCTATATTTCCAAAAACAAAGAATAATAATAATCTTGCAAAAAAATATCCAGAAATTTTCCAAAGTTTTGGAAAATATTATATTATAAGTCAATCAGACCTCAGGAAAATCACTATTGAGGATATGAGAATTTTACGCCAAAATGATATACAAGGACTATTGAAATTGGGTATTTTATTCCTTGTTATGTTAATTTTCAGATTCACTTTTAGTTACATCCAGATTTATTTAACTCAATATGCAGCAATGCATTCTATGTATGATTTGCGGATGAAACTGTTCAATCATCTTCAAAAATTACCATTATCATTTTTTGACAAAAATCCAATTGGCAGATTGGTTACTCGTATCACAAATGATGTAAATGCACTTGCAGATATGCTTGGTGAAGGATTGATAACTCTTATTCAAGATTTGGTTATGATGTTGACTATATTGATTGTGATGTTGGTGATAAATTATAAATTGGCAATAATCACATTTATAGTATTACCTTTTGTTGTGTTCTTCATGGTGAGATTTAAGGTTGAAATTAGGAAGGTCTATCGTGCAGTAAGAATAAAACTGGCTAAGATAAATGTAATTTTATCAGAGAACATTTCAGGTATTAAAACAATCCAACTTTTTCATCAAGAAGAGAATAAATTCAGGCAATTTAAAACTATAACAAAAGAATATTTTAATGCAGAAAAAAATCAGTTGAAGGTGTTTGCAATTTTTCGTCCTCTAATTGATGTTATGGTGCATGTAGCTGTTGCTCTTATTATCTGGTACGGTGGTGGAGAGATACTTGCCAACAAGATGTCTTTAGGAGTGCTGGTCTTATTTATCAGTTATGCACACAGATTTTTTGACCCGCTTTATGATTTAAGCCAGAAATATAATATTATGCAATCTGCGATGGCTTCTTTGGAGAGAATCTTTAAGTTGATGGATGTTAAGCCAGAGAAATACGGTTATGTAGAGAAAACACCAACCATAAGGATTAAAGGTGATGTTGAATTTAAGAATATCTGGTTGGCATATAATAAGGACGATTATGTACTGAAAAACATCAATCTGAAAATCAAAGCAGGAGAGAAAATCGCTTTGGTTGGTGCAACTGGCGGGGGAAAGACCTCCATTGTGAAGTTGCTCAGCAGATTCTATCCATTCCAAAAAGGGGAGATATTGATTGATAACAAGCCAATAATTGGCTATAATTTATCAGATTTAAGACAAAATATTGGGGTGGTTCAACAGGATGTATTTATATTTTCAGGAAAAATTCGTGATAATATTACTCTTTATAGAGATGATGTATCTGAAGAGGAGATTATTAAAGCAGCAAAATATGTGAATGCAGATAAATTTATTTCTAAACTACAGAATAAATATGATGAAGATGCCAGAGAGAGAGGGTCTGTACTTTCTGCTGGTCAAAGACAGTTGCTGGCATTTGCTCGGGTTCTGGTCTGTAATCCAAGTATATTTATTTTAGATGAAGCTACTTCAAACATTGATACTGAAACAGAAATTTTAATTCAGGATGCTTTACAAAAAGTGATGGAGAACCGAACATCAATTATTATTGCACATCGTTTATCTACAATTCAGAATGTTGACAGAATTATAGTTGTCCATAAAGGAGAAATTGTTGAGGAAGGAAATCATCAAGAATTGCTGAAGCAAAGAGGATTGTATTATAATTTGTATAGATTGCAATATAAGAATGATGCGATATAATCTGCCATAAAGACACACAGGATTAAATAGTCCTTGAAGGTTTTCAAAACCTTAAGGGACTTCAATATAAAGTAAGTATTAGTTTGTGTTCAAGTTATTTTTTTCTAACAAAAACTTCTCAATTCTCTCGCAAATCTTTTCTGCCGAAAGACCAAAAGCATCTAATAAAACATCTGGCTGTCCAGATTCACCAATTGTTCTGCAAGTTGTAAGGTTCCCTTATATGTCTGCAAGTGGTCACAGGGAACAACAACAGTCATATTTGGCAATACTCTCATCAAAGAAATATCTTCAATAGCTTGATGACTTCCTCCATCTGGTCCAAATGAAATCCCACCTTGAGAACCGACAATTTTTACATTCAGATTTGAATATCAAACAGTGAACCATCAGGATGACCTGAACCTTCTTTGCCAATCATCTTAATTATTTCATAACGAATAATTGTTACTTTACTTTCTAGCAATGTAATTATTTCTGAATATTTCATTGTGACTCCCGAGTAACTTAGTTTTAATAATGAAATATATTAAATGGTTTTCAATACAAACATATTCAACTTTTTTTAGATAGAATTTTTTTTATATATCAAATTGTAAAATATTTTCTTATTTGTAAGGTTATAACTTGCAAAGCTAATACACATAATATAAGATACTTAATTTAGCAAATCTAAAGCTAAATGTTAGATTCAAAAAATTACATTTCCTGTGAAAGTATAAAGAAAATTCATACTAACCTTGACAAAAGATTTTTTTCAGAATAAATGTATAATTGGAGATTAAATGAAATCAGATATTATTGAAGGACTTCAAATAGTTGGGTTTTATAGTAATAGTCAACTTGCAGAAAGAGGTGTTAAAGAAGGGGATTGGATAATTGAATATAATGGCGAAAAAGTTACAAGCAAAGCACAATTACAAGAGCTAAAACTGAAATTTCAAAATTCTAACAATATTGTATTAAAAATAAGAAGAGGAGATGTAGAAGAGTATTTCCAGATTTGGCCTGGTGATCTTGGAATTTATCTTGCAGAAAGAGAAAAGAATCCTGATATACTTCCAAATGCCAAACGAATAGAAAATATCAATAGATTGGAAAAAAGAACTGGAATAGAAAATACTTTCTTTGGATCTTTAATAAATATTTTAAAAGTTTTTGAAGTTGAAATTAACCTTACAACATTAATGGGATTATCTGCATTTCCTTTTCGTATTCAATTTCATGAAAGTTGGACAACTGATATATTAGACCCTACAAAGGGGTTTGATTGTGCAAAGTTTTTATTTGATAATTTAAATATTAAATACAAAAAAATTGAAAATGGTTCTACACCAGAACATATTAACAAAGCAATTATATGTAGTATTGACAAAAGAATTCCTGTTTTGGCTAAAAACCTTTATGGGAAAAATGAATGGGGAATAATTACTGGTTATCAAAATCAAGGAAAAGGCATATTTTGCAGAAGTTATAGTGATAAAACCATTGATTATTCATTAGCTACACAAAATCCTGATTGTATAATTATATTTGAAACAAAACCAAAAACCTTTGAAAGTGATGATATGTTACAATTTGAAAAACCCAAAATTAATAGTTTAGAAGCTGCAAAAAATATGCTTTCTACTGAAATTTTTGGAGGATATCTAATAGGTAACTTTGCAATAAATAAATGGATAAATATCTTAGAAAATAATGATTATTTTAATTCTCTTACTGATAAAAAATTTAGAAAAATTTGTATAAACAACAATCTTTTATTTGAAAAATATAGTTTTAACTTCCTAATTGCATCTGATTACCTTGAAAGTTTTATTGAAATCTTCCCAGATTCAAGGGAACATCTTAAAAGATTATGCAAATTTTATAAGGCAGAAGGTAAAATTTTGCATGATTGCCAAAAATTTATACCTATTAATTCAAACGAAGATTTAAGAAATTTTTTTACTCAACAATTTCGGAATAACCAAGTAATTGCTCTAATAAAAATCCAGAAGAAAAATAATGAAATTCTGACCATTATGGAGAAACTACCCCTTTTTAAATAACATAAATAACTCTATTATTGACAGTCAAAATAAACTAATAAAAAAATTGTATTTTCTGCAATATTATTGTAGATATAAATAAATTAGCCACAAATCAAAAAGTATTAATTTTTGAAAAAAATTATCTTCAGTGGCAAAAATAGGAGAGTATAATGCTAATAAGTTTATTACTTGCACAGGCTGATTCTGTTGCAACACAACCTGCTAAACAAAGTAGTCTTGTCGGATTCTTGCCAATTATCATTATGTTTGTTATTCTTTATCTACTTATATTTCGACCTCAACAGAAGAAACAAAAAGATATTATGAAAATGAGAAAAGAGATTCAGAGAAATGAAAAGGTTGTTACAAATGGTGGAATTATTGGTACAATTTACAGCATCAAAGGTGATGTTGTGGTGCTTAAAGTAGCTGATAATGTAAAAATTGAAGTGACAAGATCAGCTATTGCAAATAAAATAAAATGAAGCAAAGGTGATAGAAAAAATTAGATTATATGGAGATGAAATTTTAAGAAAGGTTTCTAAACCTATCTCAAAAATAGATGATGATATTAGACGAAAAGGCAAAAATTTAGTTGAATATCTGGAGAAGTATGACGAGTTCGCACTTTCTGCTCCGCAACTTGGATATTCAATTACAATGTTTGTATTACGACCAATATGGATAGAAGATACCACGAAACGAAAAGCAATGGTTTTCATTAATCCAACTTTACTTGAATTTGAAGGTGTTCAAAATGAATCTGAAGGTTGCTTGAGTATCCCTGAAATATTTGAAAAGGTGAAAAGAGCACAGAAAGTCGTATTTAAAGCTCAAAACCTTTTTGGAAAATGGAAGCAATATACTGCAATAAACCTATTTTCTCGTGCAGTTCAGCATGAATATGATCATCTTGAAGGAATTCTATTCATAGATAAAATTTCTACATTAAAAAGAAAATTATTACAAGGTAAATTAAAGAAAATTGCTTCAACAACCAAAGATGGCATCAATATTGGTTGAATTGGCTTGCCCGGCGAAGCCTTGGCGAAGACGGGTTAAATTGCTTGAATCAGTTATTTTTTACAATAGTTTACTAAATATTTATTAAGACGAAACATTCATGTCCCCGACACATTGGGGACACCCCATTAAATAGGAAAAGATTTAATCCCAGTGAAATAAATAAAGATTTCACAGGGCAGACGGGGCAGGCAAAGGAGCATGAAAATTGAGGGACGGAATGCACAGATCCCAATTGTTCCTAACAGGATTTGTAATCCTGTTTATTTCAACTTTGAAATCTTTATTTGAGAATAATAAACACCATTACAAATGGTGTTAGGATCGTTTCAATGTAATTGTAATTCGTAATTTTACATTTACATTTGTGTCTTTGTGCCTTTGTGGCAAAAAAGCGATTTTCAGATGAAAAGAATAAAAAATATTATATTTTTGGGAACACCACAATTTGCCATTCCCACTCTTTCTTCATTAGTGAGTAAGGATAAAATACCTGTTTTAGTAGTTACACAACCTGACAAAAAAAGAGGGCGTGGACAGAAATTATCAATTTCACCAGTTAAAGAATTTTGCCTAAATTATAATATTCCTGTTTTTCAACCTCAAAATATTAACAAGGAAGATGCCATAAAAAAGATTGGGAGTTACCATCCAGATTTAATTATCGCTACAGCATACGGAAAGATAGTATCTCAGAAAATATTGGATATTCCAAAATTGGGATGTATAAATCTACATCCTTCACTTTTACCAAAATATCGCGGTCCTTCACCAATAAATTGGACTCTTTTTCACGGAGAGAAAGAAACTGGAAATACAATATTCTTTATGACAAAGAAAATGGATGCAGGTGATATTGTTTATCAAAGTAAGATAAGAATTATGCCTGAAGATAATTATGGAAGCTTATTAGAAAAGTTAAGTGAAAAGGGTGCAGAAGATGTATTAAAGGCTTTATCATTACTTGACGATGGATTGGCAAGTCCTATATCCCAAGACGACAGCTTAGCTACTTTTTCTAAATTTATTGATCGAGATATACGAAGAATAGATTGGGGTGAATCAGCTAAGAATATTGCAAATTTGATAAGAGGACTTGCTCCATATCCTTCAGCATTTACTTATTTTCAAAATAAGGAAATAAAAATAATAAAAGCAAAACCCTTTCCAGATAATGAAGGGAAACCGGGTTTGATCTTGAAAGTCATAAAAAATCAAGGAATACTTGTTGGAACTGGGAACAATGCTTTATTAATTGAAATTATAAAACCAGAAGGCAAGAAAGAGATGTCTTCTTATGCTTTCAGTTTGGGACACCTTGAAATATCTGGGAAAAATCAAAGATTCAGTAATGAAAAATAACAAAGTAATTGGCAAAGCACTATTTCTCTGGCTATCAGCTTTTAGTTTGATAGGATTGATGGTTATTGTAACAGGATTGTGGTACTTTATCTCTCCACGACTTCATGAATATAATGTAGCTTTACCCCTTGTGTTACTTTCAGCATTGCGGATTTTTTTCTTAATTCTAGTTGTTGGCACATTTCTCGTTTTTCTTACTTCAGTGTTTGAAAAAAACTTTCTCATTGCAAATTTTGCTGTTAAACTATTCATCAGGTTTATGTATCCTATTTGCATATTTGTAGGTAAAATCTTTAGAATTCCAAAAGCAAAAATTGGTGAGTCATTTGTAAGTGTAAATGATTCATTAATAAAGGCATTAAAGCCAAAATATAAATCATCTGATGTGCTGATACTTTTACCACACTGTTTGCAAGATACATCCTGTCCCATTAGGATAACTGTTACCCCTGAAAATTGCAAAAGATGTGGGAAATGTAATATTGGAGATATTTCTAAATTAGCAGAAGAATTCAATGTGGACATAGCAATTGCAACTGGTGGAACATTAGCGAGAAGAATTATTTTAGAAAAGAAGCCGAAATTAATCATCGCTGTTGCCTGCTATAGAGACCTGGTTTCTGGCATTCAAGATGTTTTTCCAATTAAAACCTTTGGTATCTTAAATATTCGTCCTCAAGGTCCTTGTATAAACACAAGAGTAGATATGCAAAGAATTAGAGATGCACTTGATAAAGTTATTATAAAAAATGATAAATAATGCATAAAATTTATTATGTAATTTTTTAATTAAGAGTAGAAAGGTAAAAAATGAAATATAAAGATAATGAGATTAAGAAAGTAAATAATGCGATTTGGGAGATTCCTAGAAAAGGGGATATGCGTGTGCCTGCAAGATTTTATGCACTTGATTCAATGCTTGAGCAAATCATAAGAGACAATTCTCTCGCTCAGGTGCTAAATGTTGCAACTTTACCAGGCATTCAAAAATATTCAATGGCAATGCCAGATATTCATTATGGTTATGGTTTTCCTATTGGTGGTGTAGCTGCTTTTGATTGTGAAACTGGAATTATCTCTCCAGGCGGTGTTGGATATGACATAAATTGTGGTGTAAGATTCTGCAGAACTAATTTGTTTTATAAAGATATAAAAGATAAAATTGAATCTATTGTAAATGGTTTTTATAATTATGTTCCAAGTGGAGTTGGCTCACATGGAGCGATTAAGACATTAAACCAAAGAGAAGAAGAGGAAGTAATGATAAAGGGAGCTAAATGGGTTATTGAACAGGGATATGGCGAATCATCAGACTTGGAATCTATTGAAAGTTTTGGCAGAATGAAAGAAGCCAATCCAGATAAAGTAGGTCATCGTGCAAAAAGTAGAGGTTTAAATCAGGTTGGCACACTGGGTTCTGGCAATCACTTTTTAGAAATTGGCATAATTGATGAAGTATGCGATCAAAAATTGGCAAACGAATTCTCATTAGAAAAGGATCAGGTCGTTGTCATGGTTCATAGCGGTTCGCGAGGTTTCGGCTATCAAATATGTGATGATTATTTGCATCTTATGGTTGGTCAATTGAATAAATTACCATTTTCAATTCCTGATAGACAGTTGGCATGTACACCATTTAAATCCAAACTTGGATCTGATTATTTTCAGGCAATGTCTTGTGCAGCAAATTATGCCTGGGCTAATCGTCAGGTTCTAATGAGTTTGGGAGAAAGGTCTCTTAGGAAAACTCTTTCTATCTCAAAATCTGATTTGGGATTTAAACTAATTTATGATGTTTGTCATAATATTGCAAAAGTTGAGACTCATAAGGTTAATGGAAAAGAGATGAAGCTATGTGTTCACAGAAAAGGTGCCACACGCTCCTTTGGACCTAATCAACCTGAATTAGCTAAAAGATTTCAAAGAATTGGACAGCCAGTAATTGTGCCGGGAGATATGGGCACACATTCCTTTCTTATGATTGGAACAAACCAGGCAATGAAAGAGACTTTTGGCTCTTGCTGTCACGGAGCAGGTCGCTTAATGAGCAGGTCTGCAGCTAAAAGAAAATTTAGTTTCAATCAGGTTAAAAATAAATTACGAAATCAAGGTATTGTTGTTTATTCAGTGCAAAGAAATACTCTTGTGGAAGAGGCACCTGATACTTATAAAAATGTTACAGAAGTTGTAGAAGCTGTTTCTGTGGCTGGACTGGCAAAGAAGATTGTAAGAACTCGTCCACTTGGAGTGTTGAAAGGATAAAAATAGTAAATTAGTTAACTGGTAAATTAGTAAATTAGTTAAATATCTGCATATAATACGATTACAAGTCCACCAAAATGAAATACAGATTTATTGATCATACTGCTGATTTAGCAATCAAATTCTATGGAAAAACAATTGAAGAATTATTTATAAATAGCGCTCTTTCTCTGTCAGAGATTATTTTTGCTCGGAATCAAGATTCATCAAAAAATATAGGGGATAAACTTTCTTTACAATTTTCAGCAAATGAAATCAATGTTTTATATATTGATTTCTTAAGAGAAATACTATTTCAAATTAATACAAACTTT
>JAGMCF010000115.1 GCA_023129415.1 Candidatus Cloacimonadota bacterium | reverse complement strand
CGGTTTGCGAATATCTGATATTAGATCATTAACCTTTAATAAGATTAAAGACGGATATTTGGCATATAGACAGACTAAAACTACAAGCCCGGAAAGAATTAAACTTTCTCCAAATGCTTTAGAAATATTAAAGGAACAGAAACAATTAGTAAATGAAAACAAAATATTTAATTTAAAAAGTAAAGAGTATATATTTTATAAATTAAGAGAGTGGATTGAGAAGGCTGGAATAAAAAAGCATATCACCTTCCATTGTGCCAGGCATACTTTTGCTACCCTTTGCTTAACTTATGATATTGACTTATTTACAGTTTCAAAATTGCTTGGGCACCAGGATATAAAAACAACACAAATTTATGCAAAATTAATTGACAAAAAGAAGGATGAAGCAATTGATAAGTTGCCCAATTTATAGGTAATAATGAACTTTCTCCCCGTAAGCATCGGGGTATCATGTTGGACACATTTCATTTGGATTATAACTTTATTCAATACAAACAGAACAAATTTGACATAAAATAATCAAAAGAGATATTATTAAAATATGGAAAGAAAAAAATTATCAATTTCTGAATATATTGAAAGTATAAAAAAAGACAGAGAAAAAATGAAAGTGATTAAAGAAAAAACCATCAAAAGCTTTTCTGAATATGAAGGAATAGACCAGAAATTCAAATTAAATAAATCTGGTCAGGTTGATGATAAATTACATGAGCTTGTAAAAACTACTCGTATAAGAGCAATAAGGAATCTTAAAAAAAATTTTCATATCAGGCTTAATTACACCTTACAGGAAGATATCTTAGAAAATTACAATTTTAAGATTAAAAGAATTTTGGAAAATAATTTATATGGATATATAAAGATTATAAAAGATAATATCTATGAGAATTTTCATTTTTTTTCATATTGGTTTGGTAAAAATTGGGCAGATTTAGAAGTATCTCTTATTGGTCAAGTTATAGAATTAACTGAAACTTCTAAAAAAATTATCGAATTAAACCTTCATAATAATATTAATGTTTGGTTTAATGCTTATTGGCATTCCAGAGAAAAGAAGAAATTTGGAATAATTGCAAATAGTATCATTGCTAATTTACCAAAAGATATAGAAAATGATTCAGATGAACTAAAAAAATTCAAACAATCAGACAAATTATTTCTTTTTTGGGAAGAAGTAATAAATCAATATAATGAAAAGAAAATCTGTAAAATTGAACCTATGAAAATAAAAATTAGAGAGCTTGAAAAAGAAATTAAGACGAAAAAAGAAACAATACTATTCATAGAAGAGGAAAGGAAAAAGGAAAAAATAGAAAGAGGGGAATATATACCAACACCGTTTCCAAATTTAAAAAGTTGGAGGGATTTAACTTTTAAGATAGAGTATATTAATGATAAAAGAAAAGAAGAAATAGATAAATGGAATATTATTGCAACATTTAATGGAAAAGATAAAAAATATACAATAAAAAAATTATTTGAAGGGAAAAGGAAAGCTATTTTTGATACATTTTTAACACTTAAAGGATATATACCTATTAAGGATTTGGAAGTGAAACTTAAAAAAAAATATTCAACTATTAAATATCATATAAAAATAATAAGTGATAAGTTAATAACAGAATTCAAATTAGAAGATAAACCAATAATTCAAAAAAATAAATATGTTGATATAAAATATACAATTATTTATGAAGACAATTATAGTCAGTATGAATCTGATTACGACACACAAGGATATAAAAAACATACTTATAATGATAATTATAAGGGTGATAATAATAATGATGATGACAATTTTGACTTAGGAAAATTTTTTAAAAAAAATACTGAATGAACTACCCATAAGCAAGCTTCGAAGAATTTTTTCTATTATAAGTTGTATTTATTTTTACAACCGCTAAATTTATAATTATTTATATTTTTTATTATCTGCGTCTATTAAGTTAGTTATACTTGATAGACGTATTTTTTTATCACAATCAGTTGTAAAACTCCTATTGTTTGAAGGCTGAAATCCTTCAAATAAATATAAAGGAGTTTTCAATGAAAAGCGAAAACAGAAAAAACCCTCGCGATAATGAAAGACCATTCTTAACATTATCAGAAACAAGTGAGTATTTGGGGCTTTCACGAGCTACATTATACGGCTACACATCAAAGGGGATAATTCCCTTCTATAAACTACAAAACCGCAAACTTTATTTCAAGATTGATGAACTAAATGGTTTTATTTTGTGTGAAAAGAACAGAGTTAAATCAGCTAAAGAGATTGAATCTGAAGCTGCTATACAATTACTAACTAACAGAAAAGCATGTCGTAGATGAATAATCTTTTATCACCTTCATACAAGCATCTTCTCTATAAAGACAAAATCAATGACCCTTTCATATTAACAAGATATATGGAAATATTTAGAAAATCTAAAACTATTCTTGGAGTATATTGCTGGAATAAAAAAATATACGCCCTGGTTAAAAAATTAGGACTTACATTTAACGATTGGCAGACAGATGATAGATTATATGTCTTTGATACTAAAGTTGAAAATTTACTACAATTAATTGAACTTGGAGCACATAAGAAAAGAGTTTTTCGCAGAGGCAAATGGTTAAAGAACAAAGAAAAAAGATTAGGTCACAAAATATATCCATACAATCCAAAATTAAGTAATCAGCTTAAATAAAACAAGTTGGATTAAATGAGTATTGTAAGAATTGCTGTTACTAAAAGATTAATCCTTGGTAAGGTAACTGGAAAACCAACTACGAATGACTATACAGTTATGCATTTAACCTATAATCAAATAGCTGAATATATTAAAAAAGGTTATGCTATTACTAACATATTTAATAATAATGGAAAATTCCACAGGAAGAAAGATTATTTTGTTTCTGCAGATTTTTTTGCATTAGATTTTGATAATAAAGAAAAAGATATAAAATCTGAAAAGTATACATATTTCAGCTTAGATGAATTGTTGAAAGGTAATACTAAAAGAGCTGTCTTTATAATGAAAAATGCTTTTATAATTTACACTACACAATCACATTCTGATAGGCTAAACAAATTTAGAGCTTTATTTCATTTACCAGAAAGAGTTACAAAAGTCCTTGATTACGAACGAATAACAAAGGCGTTTCACATTAAATTTCCTGAAGCTGATACAACTTGTATAGAAGCAGCAAGATATTTTTATGGTTCAGGAAAAAGTGGTTTTGTTAGAGTTTTAAATAACAGACTTTCACAAGAAACGATAAAAATGTTTATTCAAGAAACACAAATGCAAAAAAATAATGACCAAGAGTTCTCTCTAATTCCAGATGTTCAGGATATTACAGATATTGAAAACTATGCAAATTCAATAATTGAAAAAGAGTTTATGAAATTGAAAGAAACTACAGTCGGAGACAGAAATAATACTTTAAATCGTGTATGCTACATAATTTCATCAATTACTAATGAATTACAGCAAAGAGGTCACAATTTAAATATTGAATTGATTAAAACAAAAATTGTTAATACTGCTTTAGATATTGGACTTACACATGAGGAAATTGAAAAGACAATAAATAGTGGATGGAATACAGGAAAGGAAATCAAACTCAATATATTTAAACAAATAAAGAAACCAAAAAGAACACATTCAAATTACCCAATTGCTGGGAACTTCCAAATCACAAAAAGCGTATATGACCATCTCCCTGAACCTTATAAAGTTAAAGCTGAATTAAAAAAGAATGCTGTAATTACTCAGATAGGTTATTTTAAAACTTTTAAAATTAATTTCTCTGGAACTTTAACTGAACAAACAATAGAAAAGCTTTTAGAGAATCTGGATAGTCCCAAGACTTTATTATGCTATTTTGCTTTGTGGCGTTATGCAGGAGAAATTGGAAAAACATCATTTAAAAATGTTAATATGAATGATATTATTAATAACATTTATGAAAACAAACACAACAAAAATAGTCAATATAAACAAAGGAAACAAATCAATGAAACAATAAAAATGTTAGCATTAGTTAGTATTTTAAGAGAAAGACCAAGCAAAAATGATAAATCTTTAAAAGACATAGAAGTAATTCATCTAATCAATGATTTAGAAATAAATAATGAAAAAGGGAAAACATATCTAAGTTGTGAACTACCGAGAAAATTGAGAACTATTGGTGCATACATACCAAATGCAATCTTTGAAATTTCAGGAAACGATAAAGGTGTATTTTATCTAACAGTCGCATTATTGAAAGAAATAAATAGAATCTGTAAATCAAAAAAAGGCAAAAATGGTAAATATAGTAAACCCGCATTTAGTAAGAAACCTATTTTGTGGGATAGAAAAAAATTAATCAGTATATGCAGAATATATAATACGAATAAAAAAAATCCAACAAGAGCAAATGACTTACTAAGAAAAAAGCTCACGAAATTGAAAGATTTAGATATAATAAAAAAGTTCTCTTATCTTCCTTTAGGTGATGATAAAAAAATAGAGATTGTAATGAGTGAACTAGAAAAAAGTGACTAACTCGTTTAGAAAAAGTAACCAGTTTGTTTAGAAAAAGTAACCAAATCGTTTAGATTTATATTTTTGTAATATATCGCAATATTAATAAGTTATGGAATTTAAAATTGTCTTTAAAGGTTTTAAAGGTTTTAAAGGGATTAGCCATAAAAAAAAATGACAAAAGAAAAATGCTACAATCTGTTAGATAGTTATATTATATTTGAAAAGCGAAAATAAAGCGAAAATAAACTAATTTAAAGGCACAAATAAACAACAAATAACTAACAAATTATCAACAAAAATGATAAATAAATGACAAATAAGTTACAAAATGTTGGAAAATGTTGGAATAACGAAATGAAAGATAAATGAAAATAAAAGAAAAGATAAAGCAATTATAAAGCAAAAATAAGTCAGAAATAAATCAGAAATAAGTCAAAATCAGAAAAAAACGGGTTTAAATGTTAGTAAAGTTTCAGGTGGGTATTTAAACTATAACAAAATTACTACTTAATAATACTGTCAAAAAGTTGACGGTAGATTCTTAATTTGAAAAAATACAACCACGTTTAGCCGAAAACCGCACGAAAAAGAAAACAGAAGGGAATGATACCACAAAGGCAAAGAAAGTCGCTTCTACCCCAGAATGTAAAGCTCAGGTAACCGAAAACCTTACAAAACTTAATGTGAAAAATGAAATGTTTAAGTGATAGTAAAGTTGCAGGTAGATATTGAAACCTTTTTCAAATTTAATTCTAATTTATCTCTCATTTTGTTTAAGAGCAAGTAAAATTATAAATTAGTATTGAGTAAATTCTATACCAATTAAGTAAATAAATAATATAAATTTCAAAAAAATAATTGACAACAATTTAATAAAATCCTGTTTTACATTAAATCAAATTCAGGAGAACTTTAATGACATAGCATATCAATTTCAATAAATAATTTTCGCATAATTTTT
>JAGMCF010000114.1 GCA_023129415.1 Candidatus Cloacimonadota bacterium | reverse complement strand
TCTTATTTACAAAAAGAAAGAGTATGTAATGTCAAAGCAACTTTTACGCTCAGCAACAAGTATCGGTGCGAATTGTGTTGAAGCAGATTCAGCTCAAAGTCATAAAGACTTTATAGCAAAAATGTCTATCTCATTTAAAGAAGCCAATGAAAACCGTTATTGGATTAGATTACTACAATACAGCAAATTTATTGATAATAAAAGTATCCTGAAAGAATGTGAAGAAATTATTAGAATTCTTACATCAATTCTTAACACAGCACGAGAAAAAGAAGAAAAAAAATAATTTTAAAATGATAAACAAATCCACATTATTCATTCATATAATTGACACAAAGCGAGAGGGTAAACCCTCACGATAAGTCAAAGAAAGCATTCTAAAGAACGCTAAAAAAAAATCAAAGTTTAAATTTATTTTTTTGTTTTGTATTTTAGGTTTTTATCGTTTGAGAATCAAAAAAATATTGCAATTTAGTTATAATTTTAAAATGAAAAATAAATCCGCATTATTCATTATTCATTATTCATTATACATTCTGATTATTATTACGCTCCTCAGTTGCACCACCAGCCCACAAACTGGATCTCTAAGTGGTAATATTCAATTAGAGAATGAAACCGACCACAGCGGTATAACAGTAGCCCTCTATGAATTAGCTGAACTCGACCCAGACATCGTAGCAATTAACGAAGAGTATCCCCACATCGGCGTAATAATTAATCAGACAACCGAATTCGACCATCGCTTTGGAAACTTAGTAAAATATACAGAAACAGATGCAAATGGAAATTTTAAAATAAAAAATATTCCAACTGGAAGATATAATGTAGTTGCCATGAAAGATAATTTTGGATTTAAATACATCTACGAAATTTCAGTTTCAGATGGAGAAAACAATCTTTCAAATTTAATGAAACATAATCCGTTTAATACACCTACAGCTGAATTAAACAAAAGAAATTTCGAAATTAAAAATTTAAAATGTAAAAAGAAAAATGATGAAAAGAAAAGCAATTATGATAATTTTACATCTTCAATTTTATCCACCCTCCACAGTAGCACTGCTACGGAGGACGGGCATTTTACATTTGATTCGAATGGATACAAAAGGAACACTGCTAATATAATATTATATCCAGCGACGTACATACACGAGGATATTACCGTACCAACAACATTCGAATCTTTCCACCATTACATCATAGAAAACGACATTTATGTTTCTGGTTCTTTAACCATTAAACCAGGTGCAGTAATTAGAATAGAAAAGGATAAAAAATTGACAATTTCTGGAGACCTAACAGCCATAGGTGAAGAAGAAGACATGATCTGGTTTACATCAAATGATTCCATTTTACATTCTACATTTTACATTTTACATTCACCTCCGAAGGAGGATGTTACCCCTTCTCCATATAACAGGGTTGAACTAATAGGCTCATTAAACAAACAAGTTGCCTTTTGCAAATTTACCCAAGCAGGAACAGGCTTATTAAATAGGGTAAATGGCTTTTCAATATCAGATTGTATTTTTAGAAGTAGTTTTTGTGGTTTTAAAGCAGAAAGTGTTGATTTTGCATTTTGTAGTAATTTATTGTGTGAGAATATTACTAATGCAAGTTTTGCTGGAATATATTTTGAAAGTAAGATTGATGGTTATATAAAGAATAGTATATTTAATAATTGTGAAAATGGGATAAAGATTAAGGTTGAAAGTAATCCTGAGGTTATGAATAATTTTATTAATAGTTGTGGTAGCGGAATTGATATTTCTTGGTATTCTTCACCTAATATACAAAACAATGAAATATTATTAAGCAATCACGGAATAGAAACAATGTGGTCACATCCTATTATTATTAATAATATTATTCATACTGAGATAGGAATATATTGTTATTATGGTTACGACGAAATAAATTACAATAATATCGAATGTGATATATATGCTATCGAATTAGGATATTATTATGAAGCAAATGGAATTGATATAAGTGCTCAAAATAATTATTTTTATACAATAAAAGATGAAGAAATACAACAGCTTATTTATGATAAGAATGATGTTGATGAAGCTCAACAGGAGCATATAGGATTTGTATATTATAATCCATTTTTAACTCAAGAATATCCTTTTGCAGGAATACAAGGCGAGTAGATGAAAAAAATTTTAATAACAGGTGGGGCTGGTTTTATAGGCTCAAATTTTATTCATTACATTTTTGAAAAAGAAAAAGACATTTTTATCATTAATTTAGATAAGCTTACATATGCAGGTAACTTGGAAAATTTAAAAGGAATAGAACAAAATTATTCGGGAAAATATAAGTTTATCCATGGAGATATTTATAATAAAGAATTAGTTGAATACATTTTCGCAGAATATAATTCTGATGCTGTTATTAATTTTGCTGCAGAATCTCATGTTGACCGTTCCATTTTAGATTCGAATATTTTTATAGAAACGAATGTTTTAGGTTCAGCGACTTTGTTAAATGTAGCAAAAAAGTTTTGGAAAGAAGAAGATTGGGAGAAAAAACGATTTTTGCAAATCTCAACTGATGAAGTTTATGGAACTTTACCTGAAAATGATAAAAGCATAAAATTTACCGAAGAAACACCTTTAAAACCACATTCTCCCTATTCCGCCTCAAAGGCTTCAGCGGATTGTATTGTTCAATCGTTTTACGATACATATGAGTTTCCAACATTAATTACAAGATGTTCAAATAACTATGGTCCATATCAATTCCCTGAAAAGTTAATTCCATTAATAATAAACAATGCTTTAAACGATAAAAAACTTCCTGTATATGGCGATGGAAAAAATATTCGCGATTGGCTTTATGTTGAAGACCATTGTAATGCAATCTGGGCAGTTCTACAGAAAGGAAAAATTGGTGAAGTGTATAATATTGGTGGCAATAATGAAATTCAAAATATTGAAATTGTCAAACGCATTCTTGATTATCTTGGGGAACCCCATTCTCTTATTACTTATGTAAAAGATCGACTCGGACATGATAGACGTTATGCGATTGATGCAACCAAGATAAAAAATGAATTAGGCTGGAAACCAAAATTTACTTTTGAAGAAAAAATTAAGGACACGATTGATTGGTATCTAAAAAACCCTAAATGGATTAACAATGTTATTTCAGGTGAATATCAAAGATATTATGAAAAAATGTATAAGAATATATAGAGGATCAAAATGAAAGGAATTGTATTAGCAGGTGGAGCAGGTTCAAGGTTATATCCTCTAACGAATGTTGTTTCAAAACAACTATTACCCGTTTACGATAAACCAATGATATATTATCCTCTTTCTGTATTGATGCTGGCTGGAATCCGTGAAATTCTAATAATTTCTACCACACATGATTTACATAACTTTAAAAGGTTACTCGGAGATGGTAAACAGTGGGAAATTAATTTTGAATATACTGAACAACCTGAACCAAATGGTTTAGCAGAAGCTTTTATTATTGGTGAAAAATTTATAGGTAAAGAATCCGTCTGTTTAATTTTGGGAGATAATATCTTTTATGGACAAGGCTTGAAGGAAAAAGTACAAAAAGCAGCAAAGCAAAAAGAAGGTGCAACCATTTTTGGCTATTATGTAAAAGATCCGAAACGATATGGTGTAGTTGAATTTGATAAAAAAAGCATGAAAGTTTTTTCTTTAGAAGAAAAGCCAAAATATCCTAAATCAAATTATGCTATTACTGGGCTTTATTTTTATGATAAAGATGTTGTAGAAATTGCTAAAAATGTTAAACCATCTGCACGTGGTGAATTAGAGATTACTGATGTTAATAAAGACTACTTAAAAAGGGGAAGATTGACACTTGAACTATTGGGTCGTGGGTTTGCCTGGCTTGATACCGGTACTCATGAATCACTTTTAGAAGCAAGCCAATATATTCAAGTTATTGAGAAAAGACAGGGATTGAAAATTGCCTGTTTGGAAGAAGTGGCATACTGGATGGGATATATTTCAAAAAAACAGTTAATTGAATCAGCCAAAAAATATAGTAATAATTCATATGGGAAATATCTTTTGGAGTTTATTAACAGTATAAAATGATAAATGTATACAATTGATGATTGTAAAATAATTGAACTACCTAAATTAATAGATAATAGAGGAAGTTTAAGCTTCATTGAAGAAAAAAGACATATTCCATTTGAAATAAAAAGAATTTATTACATTTATGATTTAACCGGAGAAGATCGTGGTTATCATGCACACAAGAAACTTCAGCAATTATATATACCAATTCATGGGCATTTTGATGTGTTATTAAATGATGGTAAATCTCAAAAGATTATAAAACTAGATAAACCAAATTTTGGATTATATATTTGCCCCTGGATATGGCGTGAATTAAAAAATTTTTCTAATAATGCAATTTGCCTTGTATTAGCTTCGGAAATTTATAAAGAGGATGATTATATAAGGGATTATAACCAATTTGTACATAATAAGGAATAATATGAAAAAAGCACTAATAACAGGAATTACGGGACAAGATGGCTCATATCTATCCGAATTTTTATTATCAAAAAGTTATGAAGTTCATGGAATAATTCGAAGAGCATCGGTTTTTAACACTGACAGGATAGAACATCTTAGAAATCTTGATAATTTTTATCTTTATCATGGTGATTTGACAGATTCAAGTAATCTTAATAGAATTCTACAAAAAGTTAAGCCAGACGAAATTTACAATTTGGGCGCACAATCTCATGTTGCTGTTTCTTTTGAAGTTCCAGAATATACTGCTGAAGTAGATGCAATTGGAACAATACGTCTTTTAGATGCTATAAGAGATGTTGGTATTGAAACTAAATTTTATCAAGCTTCCACATCTGAAATGTTTGGAGGATTTCCTGAGACAGTTCCACAAAACGAAAAAACCTCATTTCATCCCCGCTCACCTTATGGCGCTGCAAAATTGTACGGATACTGGGTTACAATTAATTATCGTGAGGCTTATGGGATATTTACCTGCAACGGAATTTTATTTAACCATGAATCACCTCGTAGGGGAGAAACCTTTGTTACAAAAAAGATAACTAAGGCAGTTGCAAATATCTATAAGGGAAAACAGAAACAAATTCAATTGGGGAATCTTGATGCAAAAAGAGACTGGGGTTATGCAAAAGAATATGTTGAAGCTATGTGGTTAATGCTGCAGCAAGATAAACCTGATGATTTTATAATTGCCACTGGTAAAACTTATTCAATTAGAGAATTTGTAGAATTAGCATTTAATGAAATTGATATTGAAATTGCTTGGAAAGGAAAAGGATTAAACGAAAAAGGAATCAATAAAAAAACAGGTGAAATATTGGTGGAAATTAATCCAAGATATTTCAGACCTACAGAAGTTGATTTGCTTTTAGGTGATGTCTCAAAAGCTAAGGAAAAATTAGGATGGGAAGCTAAGATTTCTTTAAAAGAGTTGGTTCATATAATGGTTGATTATGATTTAAGATATGACACTTATGGTGGTGAAGAGTTATGATTTTAGTTACGGGGGCAACGGGTTTTTTAGGGAAAAGAGTTTGTAGGAAATTAGAACAAAGAAATTTACCATTTAAAAAAACTTCATTATCTTTAGGAATTGATCTGCAGAATGAAAAACAAACATTTCAGCTTTTCAAAGACATCAAACCGGAATATGTATTAAATTGTGCTGCTTGTGTAGGTGGCATTCAGTGGGGGTATAAACATTTTGGAGAAATATTCAAGAATAATCTTGAAATGACAGTTAATCTTCTTGAAGCTGCTCGTAAATTCCAGATAAAAAGAATTGTAAATCCCATTTCAAATTGTGCATATCCTGCAGAGGCAACTTTATTCAGAGAAAGTGAATTCTGGGATGGTCCTCTTCATGAATCTGTAATGGTCTATGGTTTTGTACGTAAAGCATTCTGGATTGGTTCCTGGGCATATAATTATCAATATGGCTTGGATGTTATAAATATTATTTTATCAAATATGTACGGACCGGAAGATCATTTCGAGGAAGAACGTTCTCATGCTCTTGGTGCTCTTATTATGAAATTTATTAAAGCAAAAGAAAATAATGATCCTTATGTTAGTGTATGGGGAAGTGGAAAACCTGTCCGTGAGTGGTTACATGTTGACGATGGAGCTGAAGCAATGATCCTTTCACTTGATATTGATAAACATATTGAACCTATAAATATTGGAATTGCTTCCGGGATTTCAATTATTGATATGGCCAAATTAATAAAAAAATATGTTGGCTATGAAGGTGAAATAAAACTCGATCCTTCAAAACCCGATGGAGCTGCTTATAAAACAGTTGATGGAAGTAAGGGCGAAAAAATATTTGATTGGAAACCTGAAAAAGATTTTAAGCAAGGTGTTAAAGAAACTATTGCATGGTATATGAAAAATAGAGGTGATCATGTCAGTTAGAATTTATAAAAAAGATGATATTGTTTTCGCAAAACATATATCAATGGATGACTTCAAAGAAGGACTTGCTTTTTTTTCTGATGATAATGATTTTTTACAAGTAGGAACCTGGAATTATCCTGCTGGTAAAGAATTGTTAGCTCATAATCACAATATTGTTGAAAGAAATGTAAATCGGACTCAGGAAGTTTTATTTATTAGAAAAGGAAGAATTCTAGCTGAAATATATAATGAAGACGATAAAAAAATTGATAGTTTTGAAGCACAAGAAGGAGATATTGTAATCCTGTTAAATGGTGGTCACGGATACAAAATTCTTGAAGATAATACTCAAGTTCTTGAAATAAAAAATGGACCTTATTTAGGACCGGAAAAGGACAGAAGAAGAATATAATGAATTCAGCTAATATTTTTTTTGATTTCTCTAAATTAAAAAAATGTGGGAAGAATGTAATTATTGGTAGAACTGTTCGTATCCGTTATCCTGAATTAGTTGAAATAGGCAACAATGTAATAATTGATGATTTCACATATATATCAACACACCTTAAAATTCATGATAATGTTCATATTGCTTCAGGGTGTAAAATTATTGGTGGTAGAAGTTCTTTTGTTGAAATGAAAGAATTTTCAACTTTAGCGCCTAATGTTGTTTTATCTGCCGGAAGTGATGATTATATTGGTGGGATAGCTACTCCAATGATTCCATTAGAATTTAAGGGTGATGTAGAGATTGGAAAAATAATTATTAATAAGCACTGCATAGTAGGTTCTGGATCTGTTGTGCTACCAAATGTAGAAATTGGACAAGGATCTACTGTTGGCGCATTATCTTTGGTTAAATCAGATTTACGCCCTTGGTTGGTTTTTGCTGGAATTCCCGTGAAACAAATTAAAGAAAGAAATAAAGATGAAATATTGCATCTCGAGAAAAAATATAAGGAGTCTATATATAAATGAAAAATAAATTTATACTTCAAATGGAACCGAGTTTTGATGAAAATGAAATAAACCATTTAAATGAATATATGAAATCAGGTGGATGGGTTACTGAATTTAAAAAAACTAGAGAATTTGAAAATATAATTGCAAAATATACAGATAGTAAGTTTTGTTCTGTAGTAGCAAATGGAACAATAAGCCTAATTTTAGCTTTACAAGCTTGTGAAATTAAACCAGGTGATGAAGTAATAGTGCCCGATTTCACTATGGTCGCTACCCCAAATTCTGCCGAAATTATTGGTGCAAAAGCAGCATTTGTTGATATTGATAGAAGAAATTTGTGTATGGATTTTAATAAAATGGAAGAGGCTGTTACAAGAAAAACAAAGGCAGTTATATTGGTAACTATTAATGGGCGTTATCCAGAAAATATTGAAAAATTTATTTCATTTTGCAAAAGAAAAAATTTATGGTTAATAGAAGATGCCGCTCAATCTTTAGGTTCACAGTATAAAAACAAACAACTTGGAACCTTTGGAGATATAGGTAGTTTTTCTTTTAGTGCTCCTAAAATTATCACCACAGGTCAGGGCGGAGCATTAGTTACTAATAACGAAAAACTTTATGATAAGATTAAAAAGATAAGAGATTTTGGGCGTGAATGTTCTGGTAAAGATCATTATCTTGTAAAAGGATGGAATTATAAATTTACCGATATTCAGGCAATTATTGGCATTGAGCAAATGAAAAAACTTGATTGGAGAATAAATAGAAAAAAACAAATGGGGAAATTATATGCAAAATTACTAAAAGATGTTCAAGAGATTGAATTACTTCCTACAAATTTTAAAAATACTGCTCCTTGGTTTTTTGATATTCTTATAGATGATAGAAAAGAATTGAAAGAATATTTGAGAACGAGAGGAATTAGCACAAGAGAATTTTATCCTCCCTTACATTCAGAACCTGTATATGGATATGAAGACAGTTTTCCAATAGCAGAAGAAATAGCTAGAAACGGACTATGGTTACCATCATCAATAAAGTTGACGGATGAACAAATAGAATATATTTGTAATGAAATAAAAAAATATTATAAGAAAATATATT
>JAGMCF010000113.1 GCA_023129415.1 Candidatus Cloacimonadota bacterium | reverse complement strand
TGAAGTTGTTGCTTATCTTTCTGCTCAAACGGCTCCAACTGACCTGAGTTTTGTTCAAACTTCTCAAGAAAGGTTACAAATAAGTTGGTCAGACCATTGTGTTGGAGAAGATGGCTATTATGTCGATAAAAGAATTGGTAATGAAAGTTGGACAAAAAAGTATAAAATCCTTAATGCCAACACAAGTTCTTTTACTGATAATACAACTATTTTTGATACATTATTTTACCGTGTTACAGCATTTGTAGGAGAATCATTATCAGGTTCAGTTGAGAACTCAATAGTCACAAATTTAATGGCACCGTCAAATCTTACCCTAGAAAAACCTGATTATAACAAAATTAAAATATCTTGGTATGATAATAGTGACGGGGAAGAAGGTTTTTATATTGATAAAAAAATTGGTGGATTAGATTGGAATGAAACAGAACCTAACATTTTTAAGTCTCCTGACTCAGTTGATAGTAATGTCACATCATTTGTTGATGATATTACACAACCCTGTGGTACTTTTTACTATCGGGTTAGAGCTTTTTATAATGAATTCTATTCAGACTATAGTAATGAAGAACATACAAATATTAGATTAGAACTAGTTGATTCACTAAATACTTTAGGGGATGCTAATGAAGTATTTGTATCAAACTCAGGCTGGTACGCCTTTGTAGCAGATGGATATAACGGACTTGTTGTTATTGACTGTATAAATCCAACTTTACCCAATGAAATTACCACAATGAATCTTCCTGATCGTACACTTTCAGTTTTTGTTCAAGACAATTTAGCTTATGTAACAAATCATAATGGTGGTTTTAATTTAGTTGATATTAGTATTATTAATTCTCCTGAAATAGTAGGTGATTGTGTTACTCAAGGTGTACCCAATGATGTATTTGTTTACGGAGATCATGCATATGTAGCAGATGGTGCTGCAGGTCTTTCAATAATTATTACATCTGGACCCCCACATTTTATAATAAATATCTCAACAGATGGAGATGCAAGAAAAGTCTTTATTAAAGAAAATTATGATTATGCATTTGTAGCAAATGGCTTGAATGGTGGTATTGCTGTTATTGATATCTCTGATCCCATAAATCCTATATCTGTATCTAGCTTACCAATTAATGGCTTATCCCAGGATGTTTATGTACTTGGAAATTATGCTTATTTAGCAAATGGTGAGAATGGATTAGAAATTATTGATATTTCTGATATAAACAATCCATTCCCTGTTTCCAATTGCCCAACAGACGGTTTTGCATATAGTATTTATGCTCAAAACCATTATGTATATCTGGCAGATAAAGATAAGGGGTTAGTTGTAATAGATATAGAAGACCCTTTTAGCCCTTATATTTTGGGAACTCTTGAAATGCCCACAGAACCAGTTTCCATTTACATTTCAGGCAGCTATGCATTTCTTGCAGATAATGAAGGATTAAAAATTATTCAAGTTGCTCCATAATTAAAATAAGTGATAAAAGTGAATCATTTTGAAAGTTAATATAATCTAAAAATCAGTGAAATTTACATTAAAGATCAAAAAAATTAAGGAGAATAAAATGAAATGAAAAAATTAATTAAGATTAAGGAGGATAAGATGAAAAGAATAATTACTATCTTATTAGTTACATTACTAAGTGCTTCGCTCTCATTTGCTCAGACACATATTCCGGCAGGTAATGTCAGCGGAACTTGGAACTTTGCAGGTAGTCCGTATATTATTGATGGTGAAATTCAAATTCAAATAGGTGACACATTGATAATTGAACCAGGAGTAGATATTCAATTTTCTGGTCATTACAAATTCATTATCAATGGTAGATTATTAGCAGAAGGAACTGCTGGTAATCTTATCACATTCTCAGCTCAGGTACCTGCAACCGGTTGGCATGGTCTCAGATTCATCGATACCAATACAAACGGTCAGGACAGCTCAAAAATCGTTTATTGCACTTTGGAACATGGTATAGCTTCAGGTGATGCCAGCTCAGGTGGTGCTATTTACCTGGAAAGTTCCGATATTATCATTGAAAATTCCAGCATATTTGATAATGAAGCAGATGGATACGGTGGTGGAATTTATATGTATGATTCTAATCCTCGATTGACTTCAGTGGATATTTATGAAAATTCAGCCATTCATGAAGGTGGTGGAATCATGTGCTTCAATGCAAATCCATTCTTAGAAAAAGTGGCTATTTACGAAAATGAAACACAATGGAGCGGAGGTGGAATTTGCAGCTATGGCACATCAGTGATTACTTTGGAAAATGTAACCCTCTCTGATAATGAAGCATTCCAAGATGGCAGCGGAATTGCCAGCCTTTATGGTTCGGATATCACACTTTTGAATTGCATAGTCTGGGATAATCCTTCAGAAGAAATTTATATCCATCCTGATGCTACATTAAACGCTACTTATTCCGACATTAAAAATGGAACTGGTCAAACATATTTTGGAACAGGTTGTATCGATATTAACCCGTTCTTTGCAGATCCGGCAAATAACCTATATTCGATAACATGGGCAAACTTCCCGGATCCGGACTACACAAAATCACCTTGTATCGACACAGGAAATCCTGATGTTCAGTATAACGATCTAGACGGAACAAGAAATGATATGGGAGCATATTATTTCCCGCAATCCGGAATTCAGGGAACAATAACTCTTGCCGGAGGTTCGGGAAATGTGGAAAACGTAATTGTTTCCGCAATCTCAGCTACAGACACTACAAATACTTCTCCGGATGCAAGTGGTGATTATATTGTTAATGTTGTTCCCGGCACTTATACTGTATCTGCTACCTTGGATGGATATTCCGGCGACCCTGTGACAAATGTGATTGTTGTTACAGGACAAGTTGTTATAGGAATTGACATCCAACTTGATGAAATTTTGCCTGGTTCGATTAATGGACTTGTTGCTCTGGAAGGTTTAGGAGATGTTACTGCTGTTCTCATCTCAGCCGGAGGTGAAACTACTAATCCTTATGCTGTTTATGTAGGTCCGGATATTGACCATTACGAATACGATTTAGAAATCGATGCAGGAACATACGATGTTGTAGCAACTCTGGCCGGTTACCAGAATTCTACCGTAACCAATGTTGTAGTTCAATCCGGTCAACAAACTACAAATGTGGATTTCCTTTTGCTACTAATTCATTATGAAGGCTATATTGCTGGTAGAGTTACATTAAAAGAGGGTGCTGGAAATGTAGAAAACGTGGAAGTTACTGTGGATACAATCATTGTGAATCCTGATGCAAATGGTGATTATCTGGTTACAATTGATAATGGAACCTACGATTTAACAGCCTCTTTAGACAACTATGCAACACTAACATTCTCATCAATAGAAGTCGTAGCTGATGATACAACCGAAGTTGATATAACACTTATGAACTGGGAAGTTATAACCGGAACTCAATATAATATGATTGCTTATATTACTGCGACATTGGATGGTGCATTTATTGACGGTTCAAACAGCAATCAATTAGCAGCTTTGGGACCCGGTGGAGATTGTAGAGGAATTGCCAGTTGGAATACAGGAAGCCATCCTTACTGGGATGAAACTTCTCATTATTGGGCGCTGGACGGGTACTGGTATTGCACAATAGTCAGTGATGATAACTCGGGAACTGAAGTGATCAGCTTCAAAGTATATGATACTGCAACAGATTTAATCTATTCTCCTCCAGAAACATTGCTATTTGTTGACGGAACAAATAATAATGTTGTAGACTTATACGCTCCTTCTCCTTCTCATGACCTTGAATTTGATTTAATCGAAGATTGGAATTGGATATCATTCAACCTGAAACCTGCAGACAATTCCATAGTAACTGTATTCGATGTTTTAGATGATGTTCCTGATATCTATCAAGTTAAAAATCAGACACACTCATCAACGTACATCAATCCGGGAGGATGGATTGGTGACTTGAACAATTTAACTGTGGGAGATGGTTTCAAAGTATCTATGATAAATGCTTACAATGACTTCATATTCAGCGGTACAAAACTCAATCCAATCTTAACTCCTATTGCACTTGATTCACTTTGGAACTGGGTTGCTTATGTACCACAAAATTCTTTAACTTTAGAATCTGCAATTATAAGCATTGCAGGCAATATCTCTGTAATTAAGAATCAAACTCAATCTGCAGTTTATGATGGATCATGGGTTGGTGATTTAACTAATATGTACCCGGGTATAAGTTATTTGATTTATATGTCTGAATCTGATTCATTAACATATCCTGCAAACACTACTACCACGCGCTCCTCAGATGAACCTGAAATCTCATCCAACTATGCAAATTGGAAACTGCTTTCAGGAACCGAGCATAATATGATTGTGATGGCTAAACTTCTAAATAATGATAACACCATTCTTTCTCCTGAAGAATATACTGTTGGAATTTTTAATGAAGATAACATCTGTCATTCCATTGGAAAATATGTTGGTGATTTCTGGTACTTTACTGTTGTTGGAAATGATGAAACAGAAAATCTACACTTTAGAATTTATCATAACCAAACTGGCATCACAGCGAATAGTGATGAAACAATTTCTTATGAAAGAGACATCATAATAGGTAATTGTGAAGAACCGATTGAAATGTTGTTCAATAATCCAATCTCTATATCTTCTCAAACACTGCAATTAAACCAGAATTATCCGAATCCATTTAATCCATCAACAGTTATTAGTTATTCATTACCAAAAGCAGGATTTGTCAATCTTTCCATTTATAATATCAAAGGACAACTTGTGGAGACACTTGTAAATACACATCAGGAAGCTGATAATTATACTGTGGAATGGAAGGCAGATAAATACAGCTCAGGAATTTACTTCTTTAAAGTTTCTTCTGGAGGTCATTCTCAAGTTAAGAAGTGCTTATTAATCAAATAGGTTTACTTAACTTTAATAACACCCCGAAGAAGCTTTTTCGGGGTGTTATATTCAGGAGGAATTTTTAAAACCTCACCTTAATCCTCTCCTAAAAGGAGAGGGAATTTTCCTTCTCCTCGACTTGTCCAGCTTTTGACGGATAGGAGAAGGTTAGGATGAGGTAACATGAGGAAAAATGACAAAAAATAGAGTAATAGCAATTATCATAATTATTCTGATTTCCACAGTTCTTTTCTCAGACCCACCAAATTGGGTACCCATTACAGGCACTCAATATTCAATGGTTGTGATTGCCCAAATATCTTTATATAATCAGCCTTTTGAAGGAATTGGCACTAATATGGCTGGTGCATTTGGTCCGGGCGGAGAAACAGATTGCCGCTCAGTAGGAATCTGGGAACAAGCAAATCCTCCCTATTGGGATGGATACTGGTATTTCACGATTGTGGGAAATACGAACGGTGAAGTCATTGGTTTTAAAATCTATGACGAAGCTACTGATCTAATCTATGATTGCAATGTTACTGTTATCTTTGCAGACAACGCCACAATCGGCTCACCTTCCGATCCGCTCAATCTTTCTGCCATGTTAGGTGAGATTTCAGGAAATAT
>JAGMCF010000112.1 GCA_023129415.1 Candidatus Cloacimonadota bacterium | reverse complement strand
CAGCAAATGCATTTTATTCAGATATTCAAGGTGGATGGGCAGGAGAAGGTAATATTGATACAGATCCTCTTTTCGTAGACTCAGCAAATGGAGATTTCCATTTACAGGAAAATTCACCTTGTATTGATGCTGGTACAGCATATTTCGAATGGCAAAGCGATGTAATTATTGATCTTTCACCTGATGAATATATTGGAGTTGCACCTGATATGGGTGCGTATGAATTCGGTATGCAAGGAATCATTGACGATATACAAATACCAGTAAATAAGACTGTAATCCAAAACTATCCCAATCCCTTCAATCCTGAAACAACAATTACATTCTCTTTATCAAGAAATTATAATAATGTTGAATTAAATATATATAACATTAAAGGTGAATTAGTAAGAAAATTACTCAATAATAAAGTAATGAATATAGGAAAACATTTCATCCGGTGGGATGGGAAAAATAAAGAAGGAAAGGAGGTGAGTAGTAATGTTTATTTATACACACTACGGGTAGGAGATAACTCTATCTCAAAAAAGATGTTGTTAGTCAGATAGTGTATTTATTTCACTATCTTTAAACCGTTAACCCGAAAAAAACAAACACAGGAGGAAAACATGTGTTTAGCAAAATTCAAGATAGCACTAATAGTGCTTTTGATATGTATGTTTTCTGCATCATTGTATTCAGAAATTACAAAAGGCGATGCTGAGGATCTGGTATTGAACCAGATACTGGCAGATGAAATTGGTAGTGTTAATGTTCATGTTTCAAACAATATTGCCAGTTCTCAAGAGGTATTCCTATTATGGAATGACGAAGTTCTTTCCTGTCCTTATAACAGTAATTGGGTCTTCTTTGTGGATGATATGCCATTTGCCAACTGGTGTCATCCCTGTCGTTATATCTTTGTAAATGCTGAAACAGGTGAATACCAAGTCGTAGATAAAAACATCCATCCCGAAAACTTTGTAAATGATTTTGAATTGATTGCTGAAATTCAAAGACCTGAACCAATAAATCTACCAATTAATCCTGATGCAACTATAGAAAGTCGTGAACAGAATGATCACTTATACGCTGTGATTATTTGTGCGGAAAATGGAATATTACATCGATATTGGCGAGATGTCTCTGCCATATACTGTACTCTTATTGATGTTTATGGATATACAGATGAGAATATATTTGTCCACTATTATCATGGCCACAGTGATATAATATATGGTGATGATTTTAATTATGACGATGTTGATGACATTGACTATAGTGCTTATAAAACCAGAATAGATACAACTTTCAAGAACCTTTCCGGGGAATGGACAAATGACCCTGATGTACCAGAACTTGGTCCTGATGACCAGTTGTTTATATTCGCTGATAATCACGGCGATGGAGATGAACAGGGACATTCCTGGATATGTTTGCCAGGTCCAGACTTGCACGACTATGAATTGGCTGGATATTTAGAGAACATAAACTGTTCTCAAATTATATTTGTATCTCAAACTTGTTATTCTGGTGGTTTTATTGATGATCTAACAGATTATATCACATACAATGTGCTATGTGAGAACAGAGTTATTCATACAGCTTGTGATTATGATGAAATATCTGCTTGTGAAATGCATATAACGGGTTGGTATTATGATGAATTTGTATATTACTGGACATCTGCAGCAAGAGGTTATTATCCAGTAACTGATTATCCCTGGTTATTAGCAGATTCAGTAGGATATTTTCCATTTGAGGATTATCCTACAATGGTTAACCATCCACCGGACTATGACCCTGATGACCCTGCTTATGGTGGTAATGGAGACGGATTTATCCAGATGGGAGAAGCATTTTATTATGCAGATAACTGGGATACATGGAGTCCTTATGGATATTTTTGCCAGTGTCCCGGTCCCGGTGTTAATCATATTGAAAATCCTCAGGATTCTACCACTATCGGTTTTCAGGAGGATTTGCTTACTCTTTCTGGGCTTTGTGGTAATGTATTAAACACCCAAACTGTATCTGGCAACTTTATGGTATGTGATATTCTTACAATTTGTTCAGATGTTATCCTAATATTTGAAATTGGTTCACAACTTTTTTTATCCGATATTACACGAGTTATTTTAGAAAATGATGCAACCTTAATAATGGAAGATGAGTGTATAATTAGAGGAGAAAATCTAACCAATAGAATTGATGTATATGGTATAATTCAAATTGGTGATAATGTTGTGTTCACAGCAGAAGAAGGCACATCCTGGGATGGTCTTCATCTTCTAAATGCAGATGCAGAAGTTACTATGAATAATGTAACTTTTGAGAGGTGCAAACTTCATAATGAATCTCTATCATTAAATATAACTATCAGTGACTTTACAAATTCTGGTATAGAACAACTTGGGAATGTACTTCTTATTTCTAATTCTGCTTTTGATGAATCAGTTATAAATTGTAATTATTTAGCTAAAACACCACTACCAACTCCATTACCAGAGATAAATATTTCTGGTTGTTCATTTATCAGTTCATATAGTTATGCTGTTTCAATAACTAATTATCTATTATATACCTTACAAAATAATACAATTACAAATTGTAGTAGTGGGTTCTATATTGCAGAGAGTGGGTATCCTAATCAGTGTATAATAGCCAACAATACCATACAAAACAATAATCGATATGGAATTGTTATTTATCATTCCTATGCTGATATTTTAGGCTATAATCAGATAAAAGAAAATTTAGTTGGTTTTGTAGGAGGCCAAAATAGTACTATTACTATTATTGGTAATAGATATCATCCACATCAAACAATCAAGGATAACATCCGTGAAGAGATAGTAGTTGATTTTAAAAGTTTTCCGGAAGAGATATATTACAACAAGATAATTGATGATGATTATGTAGAATATACTTCTGATCAATATTTAATTAGATGTGCCAATTATACTGGAGATCCGCGAGATTTGATTGTAGAGGATAACTACTGGGGACCAGCAAGTCTTGACTGGACAGAATGGACAGGTGATCATCGTTTTAATCCCAGCGATGCATTTGACTACATTCCTGTATGGGATCCTGGTACTCCCGGATCTCCAGGTGGTTCACCTCCAGAGCAGTTATTTGCAGAAGCAGATTCGCTAATTTTAGAAGAAGAGTATGAACAAGCAAAATTGGTATATAAAGATATAATTGAACTGTATCCTGAAAGTGATTTTACAATATACAGCATGAGAAATCTATTACCATTAGAGACTGTATCTGGACAGGATTTTTCTTCACTTAAGGAATATTATCTAACTGACCCGAATTGTAACTATAATGCTGAGAGGATTAAGTTAAGTGAGTATTTAGCCAACCATTGTAACATCAAGATGGAGAACTATCCTGATGCTATTACATTCTTTGAAGATATTATTGCAGATCCTGATACTGAATTAGATTCTGTTTATGCAGTAATTGATGCTGGATACACATATTTGCTGATGGGAGATGGTGGCGGAAAATCAACTTATATTGGCAGAATGCCAGAATTGAAGCCCAAATCTGTATTAGAGTTTGAAGAAACGAGAGATAGGTTATTAGCAAAAGCGCTTGGTCTCCCAGAACAATATGAAGAAGAGATTATTCCAGAAACAACTTTCTATCTTGGTCAGAACTATCCTAATCCGATGAGTCCCGATAAAATCGGGACAACTACAATATCTTTCTCAATTCCTAAAGATGCGAAGAATTCAGAAATGAAGATTTATAATATCAAAGGTCAATTAGTAAAAAAATTCTCAATAATTAGTGATCAATATTCAATTGTATGGGATGGTAAGGATTCAAATGGAAAACAACTTTCGAACGGAATATATCTATACAAACTTGATACTGGTGAAAAATCAATCACAAAAAAGATGGTCCTCCTTCGTTAAAACTTCGTAGAATAAATTCTGATGAGATAAAGAGACAAGTATATAATCTTAAAGAGGAGAATTTTCAATAATATGATTTTCCTCTTTATTTTTTATAAATTGTAGTACACCCACTAAAATTCTTGACATCAAATATAACCCTCAAAATTAATAAATTTTATAAAATCGTAAAAATAATATATAATATTAAATATTTTTTGAATGTCTGTATATAATCTGGATGGAGGAATAGAATGGCAGTACCAAAGAGGAAGACTTCAAAGTCAAGAAGTAGAAAGCGTAGAACTCATTATAAGGCTTATGTAGAAGCTATTGTAAAGTGCTCAAATTGTGGAGAATCAAAACGTCCACATTTCGCTTGTCCACATTGTGGATTTTATAGAGGTAAAAAGATAATCTCTATTTCAGAATAATGAAAATTTTAATGAACTCATAGCCAATTCACCAATTTACCAGTTTACTAATTAACTATGAAGATTGCATTGGATGCATTTGGAAGTGACAGAGCACCATACCCGGAAGTAGAAGGTGCAGTTCTTGCGGCAAATGATAAATGCTGCTCAAAAATCTTTTTAGTAGGAATTCAGGCTGTTCTGAAAAAGGAATTAGAAAGATTCTATTATCCTGAAAATTCTATTAAAATTATTAATGCAACAGAACAAATTGACCCATCAAAAAAACCTACTTCTGAATTAAAAAAGAAAAAGGATTCATCATTAGTAAAATCTGTTAATCTAGTAAAAGAGCATGAAGCTGATGCCCTTGTTAGTGCTGGCTCAACAGGAGCAGTAATGGTAGCTTCATTGCTTACATTTGGTCGAATCCCTGGAGTAAACAGACCCGCATTAGCAATTTCCCTTCCAACAATTTCAGAACCTGAAATAGTCTTAGATGTTGGGGCGAATGTAGACTGTGATGCTAATAATTTGGTTCAATTTGCAGAAATGGGAAGTATTTATTCATCATACTTTCTCAAAAAGAAAAATCCCAGAATTGCTTTGATTAATATTGGTGAAGAGAGCAAAAAGGGGAACGAGGTTTCAATTGAAGCTCATCAAAAATTACAAGAATTAAAATCAATAAATTTTATTGGTAATATTGAAGGCAAAGATATACTAAAAGGTGTAGCTGATGTTATCATCTGTGATGGTTTTATCGGTAATATAATGCTAAAAACAGTAGAAGGTGTAGCGCTCTCACTTTTTGAAATATTCAAACAGG
>JAGMCF010000111.1 GCA_023129415.1 Candidatus Cloacimonadota bacterium | reverse complement strand
AATGTATTTTATAGAAAATTCTGACGGACGAATTTATGAAATTGAGGATTTAAAAAGAGGTTAGAAGATTTTCAGAAATAAATAATATAATTTATATTAAAGACCTTCAAGGTTTTTGAAAACCTTGAAGGTCTAATTTAATTAAGAAATGATATTGTTTCTTGATTAAGATGGTTAAGCATATGCATTTTAATCCGAATCAAAGCAAATGGAATATTTGATTAAAGATTCCTTTGTTTGAATTTAAATTTTATCTCTAATGAAGCACTTTTCTGCCGAACCAACCTAATTTAAATTTAGCTGATAGGTAAAAACCTGACATTGGTGTCTCAACATCTCCTTTTGTATTAGCTAAACGCAATCCAATACGAATTTCAAAAGAGTTCATAGGTATACCCCATAATTCAGAATAAGCTTTAAATGAGTATGCTATGCCCAAGTCCAAGTACCGGTATTTATATCTCTTATCTTCTTCCTCTATATAATCATCCAATTCATCATTTTCCTCTTTTCCCTTAAAATAATTTCCACTAAGACCTACCTCTGTGTATAAAAATATCTGTCTTTTTCTTTCCTTAAAATTTAAAATATAATAGATACATAGTGGTGTTGCAGATACACTGCTAAAACCAAATGGTGGTAAATATTGAATTTCAAAAATGTTTATTCCGAAAAGAATTGGCAATCGACCACAACCTAATGCAATTCGCAATAAATCAATTTCTACAAAATTATCTTTTCCCGCTAACCCTACCCCTGCCTCAATAACATTTATGTTATAATAAAAATATCCTTTATGAATATTTGAGGCTAATGAGTCCTTTGATATATCTTCAATTACAATTTTATTTTTAATATTTTCATTAGCAAAAATTTTCTGAGACAATATTAGCTCGAAAAGTATAGTAAATAATAATACAATTTTTGGTACTCTCATTATCTTTTTCTCCTTTAAAAGGGAGTAATTGTTAGAAAAAATGTTAATCCATTTTACTAACAGTTGTGAAATTCATTAAGAGCGTAAGCGTACTAGTTGAAACCATTGTTATGCTTTTACATTATTTATATGTACAAGATGTTCCTTTAGTTAAAGAACTTTACGAAATTACCTTATAAAGAAATATCTTTAATTCCATGATAGAATAAAATCTTATTCTGGTTTTGGAAAAGATTTCATGGAATGTAATTTTAAGGGAAATCCGAAAACAAATCTGATACCCTCTTTACAACTTCATAATTTACAATCTTAATTGAATACCCAGTTTGCTTGTAGCTCCCTCTCCAAGAATATCAGGACAATAGGCGTAATCAAACTGAAATTTTCCCATTCGCAACGATGCTCCAAAATTTATATCCCTATCGTCTAAACCAGCACGAATACATAATTCTTTTATCAGCCATGTCTCTACACCAAAGTGAAGTTTTAAATTATCTTCTGTTTGTGAAGCATCAACTGTTGTTATCCCATTTAAAACTCCAAGATTAAAATCTATTGCTGAACCAACACGCATAGTAATCGAAATTTCATCTTCATTTTCTGATTCAGTATTCCAAGTCATTTTACCACCTATATCATTAAAACTACCTCCAACACGGAAGGATTTAACAAAAGAGTTTTTAGATTTAAATAGTAAAAACAAGACCCCAGCATCAAATGCAAATCCTGAGCCTTTTGCATCACCAAGAGATTGAATAATATATTTAGCACCACCACCTATGCCAAAGAATGGTAAGAGTTTTCTGCCATAAGCAATTTTGAATGCTACCTCCGAATCATCAAATTTTTCTGTTGTATATCCTTCGCTATCTCTTCCGTCAATTTCAGAAACACCAAATCTATTGAAGGATAAAGCCAATCCATTGCCTTTAATTTGTTTTATTAATACAGCTTGATAATGTGCACGATCCATTGACATAAAATTGTACATACCGCCAAGCATATCATTTTGAATCTGGCATAATCCTGCAGGATTAAAATAGACTGCATTGATATCATCTGCAATAGCAGTAAAAGCATTCCCTAATCCTGCAGGTCGGGCACCTATAGGAATTTGAAGAAATGCACCACCTTGTCCCCCGCTTTCTTCATCTGCAATACAGTAACTGCTGACAAGGATAAATATGATAATGGTTATAATAAAACATTTAATATGCATAATTTTATCTCCTTTCAAAATAATTATAATTTATTTTACTATTGCTATTTTACCAACACCCTTTTCACCAGAACTGGACTCAATAACATAGAAATACACACCATTAGCAACAATATCACCTTTACCATTTTTACCATCCCATTCTATATACTGCTCTTCACCGGCTACTTGAGCATCATTTTCTATTAGAATTTTTACTAAATTACCAGCAACATCGTAAATCCTTATAGTTACATTCCCATCTTTAGCTAAGCTGTAACGAATTATACCAGTTTCAATACTTGGATTGAATGGGTTTGGGTAGATGTAGATGTTATTATTGTTGAGGGCACCACCAGTAGAAGGAGTTTCTCCTTCACTGAATTGGTTTTCAACATACAAGGTATCATCAAAAGTTCCATTCATATCTTCATCGATTAAGATTGGAATATTATCTAAATTGTCCCAATTAGGAGTTACTTGATGAGAGGAATTGGCTGATATTTCAATGCCTTCATGTTCAAAAATTGTATCTACATTTGCAGAAACTAATCTTACTCGTAAATCATATGTTTTTGTAGTTTTCCTTTGGCTTTTGTTAGAAATTTGAAAATTTTCTTGGTTCACAATATCAAAAGCCAATGAATCATTTTGAAAGATGGAGCAATTCTCAATCTCAAAAACTTTTTCATTATCTTCATTAACAGCAATAGATTCAAAACTTATATTTTTATCTTGTTCATCTTGAGAGCTAATAACAAAACTATTTCCATAATTTAGATAATCTATTTGGTTATAATTAGCATCTGAACGACTATAACTATAAACTGTAGAATCAGTAAATACTGAAAAATAAGCCAGTGAATCAGAAAAGTCTTGCGTTTTGATTGAGTATTCACCCGCTAGAATATAATATCCTATTGGCGGATGAAAACTGCCAGTAATAGGTATAATAGGTACTCCATCTTCAAAATTGTTGTAAGCGATACTATCAGAATAACCGATTGTAAAACCATCTTGATTTTCTATTCTTATTGAAGCATTAGGAGTATTATAAAATTCAAGATAATTACTTTCTTTTGGGTTTTCTGAAATCCATTCGTCTCTTGGAGGTAAACTTTTTGGTAATATTGGATTTATTAAATAATTACTAACTGGTTCCATCAGGAACAAACCTTCTCCATCACCCCAATCTACTGGTTGACCTTGAACATTTGTTGAGGCAAAATATGACCATGTATTATTGTTAGTGTTTATTGTTATTTTCCTGTCAAAATTGTTTGGCCAATTATTATCGTATACATATATGTACTCAAGATTTGGATTATCTGAGTCTTTTTCAATATAATAAGGATTTACTGCATGGCCACCACTACTATTTTGATTAAAGAAAACCAATATTTTGTCATCTCTAATTTCGCTTAGAAACATTTGTTTAATTTCGTTTAATGTTTGCATTGGAGTTTTAGTTTTATTTGAATTTATATGTGCTAACTGATCTTGGCCAAATTGATAAATCCATAACTGATTTATACATTTTCTTCTATTATTATTTAGGCTCAATTCATATAAACTAGTAAAATTGCCAACATCTGGGAATTCATTTAAAAATGCAGTTTTATCATCAAAAGCCAGAAGACTTGATATAGCAAACCCATAACAAGAACCATCCCACCAATCAATTAAATTTCCATTGTTATCATAATCTCTTGAACCAAAAACTATTCTTCTCCATAATGAAACAGCAAATGGACTATATATTATTAATCCTGGTGGGGGATTCCAGTAACACTGATCTTCTCCAAAAGCATCAACAAATAATTCCCAATCAGGAAAATCTTGGGATCTTGCATATATAGG
>JAGMCF010000110.1 GCA_023129415.1 Candidatus Cloacimonadota bacterium | reverse complement strand
CCATCAAAAATGCTAATCATTTGCAATTCAATCCTTGAAGGTTGGATCACTGATTTCATTGATTGGAAGGAAGCAAAAGGGATTTCATGCACAATTGCTACTCTTGATGAAACTGGGAATACAAGTTCTGAGATAAAAAGTTATATTCAGAATATTTACAACACTTCTGATGAGCCACCTGATTATCTACTATTAATTGGAGATGTTAGTGGTGGTTTTGCTCTTCCATCTTTCTATTTTGGTGCCGAAAGTAATGTTTCTGATCATCCATATACACTTTTGGAAGGAAATGACTATTTCCCAGAAATGATTGTAGGTCGCATTTCAATTGTTTCAATTATTCAATTAATTTCAATTATTAATAAAATATTTGTTTATGAAAAAACTCCATATATTGCTGAACCAGATTGGCTTACAAGAGCTCTATTAGTTGCTGGTAATTATAGCTCATCCCCACCTACTCCGACCACACCAGTAAAGGTTTCCCGCTGGCTTCGGGAGAAAATGCTTAATTATGGTTATACACAGGTAGATACTGTATTTTATCCCCCAACTTATCCTGGAACCTCCGAAATTATTTCCTTTATAAACAATGGAGTTGGATTTGTAAACTATAGAGGGTGGGGTGATGCAAATGGTTGGCATTTTCCAGAATTCCATATTGAAGATATGATAGACATCAACAATGGCTTATATCTTCCTATTATGACTTCATTTGTTTGTAATACAGGGGATTTTGCAAACACTCTTGTTAACCCTTGCTTTGGTGAAGCATGGCTTAGACTCGGAACACCAAGTACCCCTAATGGTGGGGTTGTCTTTATTGGTCCTTCTGATTTATATACAAGCACAAAATACAATAATTCAATCTTTTCAGGATTCTATTATGGAGTTTTAGATGAAGAAATATTTTCCTTTGGTTCTGCAGTTTTAAGAGGAAAGATTGAATTATATAATAATTTTCCTCTTAATCAAGGACCGGGTGATAATGTAGAATTCTATTTTCATGTTTATAATATCTTAGGTGACCCTTCTCTTTCAATGTGGACAAAGATTCCTGAAGAAATAGTTTGTACTTTACCAGATGAGGTTAGTTTAGGAACAAACTATATTGAATTAAATTTCTCAAATCTGAATGAAGGAATTGTAACTGCAAGAAAAGATGGAGAGTTCTATAATGTTGAAGTAATTGATAATGGTTATGCTTTGCTTTATTTAGACCCAGAAACAGAGGGAGAAATTGAAGTAACAATAACCTCACCTAATTATATTCCTTATATTGATACAATAAATGTAGTTTCAGAATCAGTAGATATAGGATTATATGAATATCAATGTGATGGAGAGGTTAATCCTGGAAATCTTATTAATCTTTCAGTTAGTTTGAAAAATTATGGTACACAAACAGCAAATTCTATTTCTGCAGAGCTGCATACTAATAATCAATTTGTTGATATTATTTCTGAAACTGTAAATTATGGAGATATAAATCCGGGTGAAATAGTTACGGAGAATTTTCAATTTGAGATTCTACCAAATTGTCCTGATAATGAGATTCTGGAATTTACCCTTTCAATATCTGATGGTAATACAGCAAAATTTGAATTACTTGTTAGTTCTTTAATATTTGAAATAAAGGATGTTACTGTGAATGATGCAAATGGTATTTTGGAACCAGGTGAGGAGAGAGAAATTACAGTATCTATTAAAAATATTGGTTCTGTAGATGCAACGAATCTAATAGGAACATTAAGATCTTCAAGCAATTCTGTTACAGTAAATGACTCTATAGGTAATTTTGGAGATATTCTTGTAAATGAAATAGGTGATGGCAATTTTACTGTTCAAGTCCAACCAGATTGTTATATTGGAAGAAATATTCCTTTTATCATTTCATTTATTGATGAAAATGGTTTGGTTGCTTTGGCTTATTTTTCATTAGAAATCGGTCTGGTAGATAGTACAGCACCAACTGGTCCAGACAATTTTGGCTACTTTGCTTATGATAATTATGATACTGAATATGATGAATGTCCAGAATATAATTGGTATGAAATTGATCCTGATGAGGGTGGTAGTGGACAGGTGTTTTTATTAGGTGATGATCGTTCAAGGACAATAGGATTGCCATTTAATTTTATATATTACGACCAGGTTTTTGATAGTATTACAATATGTTCAAATGGATGGATATCTTTTGAAACTACCTGGATGACAAATTTCCGCAATTGGAATATTCCCTCTGCATTAGGTCCTTATGCAATGGTTGCAGCATATTGGGATGATTTGATTGGAGAGCGATATACTATTGGTGATACTATATATCATAAAAATATGAGAATATGTTATTATTATAATCAAAGTGAAAATATTTTCATCATAGAATGGAATGAATGTTATAACCGATATGATGATGTTTCTATTGAAAAATTTGAGATAATTCTATACGATCCATCAATTTATGTTACAGATGATGGCAATGGTGAGATTCAGTTCAATTATCATACTGTAAACAATCCTGATGCAAATAATAATTATGCAACTGTTGGAATAGAGAATTTAGACCAATCAGATGGATTGCTTTATACTTATTGTAATATCTACCCTCAAAGTGCTACACCTTTGCAAGATAATCTTTCAATAAAATTTACTACAGATCCTCCTGATAGCTATATTGCTGTTGATGAAGAGGTTAATCAGATAAGCGATTATTTATTATATAGTAACTATCCAAATCCTTTAAGCAATTCTACTACGATTTCTTTTTCTATTTGCCACAGAGACCCAGAGGACACAGAGATAAAAATTTATAATGTCAAAGGACAGCTTGTGAGACATTTCGCAATCCGCAATCCGCAATCCGAACTTACAAAGGTTGTCTGGGATGGAAAAGATGAAAGTGGAAAACTTTTACCAAATGGAGTTTACTTTTATAAACTTCAAATTGGAGATTTTATTGACATAAAAAAAATGGTTTTGCTTCGTTGATTATATAGTAAGTTTGAAAATGTAAAATTTATTTTTTTTATGATTTTTCTTGCCACATTAAAGGTTAGACTATTTATTGTGTCTGTCCCTAAATGTAGAACGAGGTTCCTAGCCCGTTCTCCGTCCCGATACAATCGGGACTACGAAGGGTGAACTCGTTTTCTTATGGCACATTTAAAGCCTATTTACAGTAACGACCTTGGTCGGTCTCGGCGCCCAGACGGAAAGGTCGTTCTACAACCCCCAATTTAATTGGGTGGACTTTACAGACAGACACTATTTATTCAGGGTGTCAAAATAATTATGGAGGATTTAATGAAAGATTTTACGGAACTTGCTTTAGATACCGCTATTTCTTGCGGAGCATCGTATGCAGATATAAGAATTATTGATTCAAAATCTCAATCAATAGGTGTAAAAAATGGTGAAATTGAAACGATGAATAATGACAATTCTCTTGGTTTTGGTATAAGAGTTATTGCTAATGGTTCGTGGGGTTTTGCATCAAGTTCAAATCTTACGAAAAATGAGATAAAGAGAACAGCTACATTAGCAGTAAAGGTTGCCAAAGCATCTGCAACCTTACGAAAGGAGAGTGTAAAACTTGCCTTTGAACCTGTTCATAATGATATCTGGACATCACCATATCTAATTAATCCATTTAATGTGCCATTAGAAAATAAAGTTGATTTATTATATAAAATTGATGCAGTATTAAGGAAAGATAAGCTAATAAAAGTTGCTGAATCTGGGATGAATTTCTGGAATGAACATCAATGGCTTGCAACATCTGAAGGAACTTTTATTGAGCAGAATTTACTTCGTTGTGGCTGTGGATATTCTGCGACTGCTGTAGAAGGTAATGAAGTGCAAAGACGCTCCTATCCAGAATCTCATGGTGGTCAGCATATTCAAATGGGTTATGAATTCATTCTTGCAACTCCATTATTAGAAAATGCAGAAAGAGTTAGAGAAGAAGCAATTGCTTTGTTATCTGCTCCAGATTGTCCAGTAGGGGAGAAGGACCTTATAATTGGTGGTGGACAACTTGCTTTACAGATTCACGAATCAATTGGGCATCCATCAGAATTAGATAGAGTACTTGGAATGGAAGCAAATTATGCTGGAAGAAGCTTTATAACTACCGATTTATATAAAAATTTCCACTATGCATCACCGATTGTAAATGTTGTTGCAGATGCGACAGTTCCAACCGGACTTGCAACCTTTGGTTATGATGATGATGGCGTGCAAGCTCAAAGATATCATATTATTCAGAATGGTCTTTATAAGATGTATCTCACCAATAGAGAATTTGCTCATACTATTGATGAGAATAGAAGTCGTGGGTGTAATCGTGCAGATGGATATGATAATATTCCTATGATTAGAATGATAAACATTTCACTTATGCCTGTTAGTGGTTCATTGGATGATTTAATTGCAGACACGAAAGATGGATTATTTGTTGAGTGCAATAAAACCTGGAGCATTGACCAGCGAAGATTAAATTTTCAATTTACTACTGAAATTGGGTGGGAAATCAAGAATGGCAAGAAAGTAAGGATGGTTAAAAATCCAACCTATCAAGGCATTACACCAAAATTCTGGCAAAGTTGTGATGCTATCTGTGGTGAAGAAGAATGGATGCTTTACGGAGTTCCTAATTGTGGGAAAGGTCAACCGGGACAAAGAGCAGAAATGTCTCATGGAGCTGCTCCAGCAAGGTTTAGAAAAGTTACAGTTGGAGTTAAGAAATAGATAACTAAAGTTGTCAGAATGCTTCGCTGTCATAGGGGCTATCATGCCTGAGGCAGATCCCGATTTATCGGGAAAGCCCGTCATAAATGGTCAAAACGCTACGCTGTCATAAATGGTCATACGTTATGATGCCATAATGGACAATATTTAACGCTCCGAAGGAGCATATGACTATGTTTGACGAGCCGAAGGCACATTTGACGCTCCAAAGGAGCATATGACTATGTTTGACGAGCCGAAGGCACATTTAACGCTTCCAAAGGAGCATATGACTATGTTTGACGAGCCAAAGGCTCATTTGACTACTTTTGACTATTTATTACTATTTGAATGAATAAAATTCTGGAGAAATTATATGAGAGTATTTCAAAAATTTTTAATTTTCATAATTGTTACTATTTTATATGGTTGTAGTTACCTTGTAATTTGTTCACTTAAAACAGTAACTGAAAATATTCCAATGAAATATCATAAAAATATTATTGAGACTGTCAAAGCAGCAAGCAAAAATAAGAACGAGTTAAAGAAAGTTCTCTATCATTATTTAGATAATCCACAAAAATTAGAAGCAGCTTCTTTTCTTATTGCGAATATGCAAGACCACTGCTTTGCTGACATTATTCTAGTGGATTCTCTGGAAAACGAGATTATTTTTGATGTGATGGATTTTAATAATTATAGAGAGATTAACGACTATTTAGATTCTTTAGAGACTGAAAGAGATCAGGAATTCCATTGGAAGTTAAAAGAGAAGAGAGAGGATATAAAGACAGTCACTGCCGATTTTCTTATCTCACATATTGATAATGCTTTTCTGGCTTATGAAACTCTACCTTGGACAAAGCAACTTGGCTGGCAAGGTTTTTTGGAATATGTTTTACCTTACAGAGGTTCTTCAGAACCTATTTCTGATTGGCGAACTTATTTTTGGAATGAATTTTCTTCTCTTCGTGATTCCACAGATGACCCATTAAAACTATCTTATTTTATAAATGATTGTTGTAAGAAAATGTTCACTTTTAAGGATGTGTTTTATCTTCATCCAACTGATCAAAGTTTAGAAGAAATGCTTAAAAATGGTTTGGGTAGATGTGAGGATATGACAAATTTTACTATTTATGCAATGCGTGCAAATGGACTTGCTGTTACAAGCGACTATACTCCTCATTGGCCTGATGGAACAAATAATCATGCGTGGAATGCCCTAATTCTGCCAAATGGGGAAGTTATACCTTTTATGGGTTGTGAAGCTAATCCAGGAAAATATAAATTAAATCGAAAGATTGCCAAAGTATATAGGAGACTCTTTTTTGAAGAGGAGGGTTCGCATGCAAGTCAATTAGCTGAGGATGAGAAAGCACCACCATGGCTAAGTGGCAAAAATTATCGTGATGTAACTGATGATTATGTAGAAACATCAGATGTCGTATTAAACCTTAACCCAGAGAGGAAATGGGCATATCTTGCAGTTTTTAATTCAAGTAAATGGAAAGCAATTCATTGGGGTAAAATTGACAGTACAGGAAAAACCATCTTTACAAAAATGGGTAAAGATATTGCTTATCTTCCTACTTATTATGAGAAAGTTGATTCTGTTAAAAAGAAAGATAAAAAAGACAAATACGAACTTAAAGGTGCTGATAATCCTTTTATTCTAACAGATGAAGGATTAATTGAAAAATTTGATAATCAACCTATTGACAAGAAAATTAAAAATGAAGATAGTTTCATTGCTGAAAGAATCGCTAAAGGTAGTAAATACAAAATCAAACCAGATTGCAATTATAAACTTTATATCTGGGCAGAAAATGACTGGCACACACTTGTAGATTCTATAACAACTCAAACTGATTCGATTTTCTTTGATTATAATTATAAAAATTCGTTATACAAATTAGAGGATGAAGATGAAAGTCCTGAAGTAAGGATTTTTACAATTGATGAGAGAAAGCAGAAGATTTGGTAAAAGAATAGCCACGAATTTACCCCATTAGATAGAATCCTATTAGATACCACGCTTTTTACTATATTTGATAGATTTTGCCAACTAATAGGGCAGGTGGCTGATTTTAAAACTCAGTTGGACTGGAAAAATTAAAGTTCCTTATCTTCATTGCTGGAACAAGGAAACCACCACCAAAGAAAGCACTTGCAAGTTCTGTCGCTTTCCCAATTTCTTCTATATTTGAAAAGATATTTATAACACTTTCATTAAAACGCATATTTTTCAAAGGCTTTGTGATTTTTCCATTTTCTATTAAGAAGAAACCATCCCTTGTCATACCAGTTGTTAATAAAGCAACAGGATCGATTATATTAGAATAATGGAAGTGTGTTACTAAAACTCCATAGTTTGTGATTTTAATCATTTTTTTTAATGAACTCATACCAGGTTTAATACACATTGCAAAAGGATATGCACCCTGACGAGGTAGGGGAATTGCATGACCATTGTTTTCAACCCCAGTTTGTTTTGCTATCCAACGATTTGTAGCAAAATTTTTTGGAACTCCATTTTCAATTAAAAGCATTTTTTTTACAGGTATTCCTTCAAAATCAAAAGGATTGCCACTATTTTTTGGGTTGTATGGGTCCTCAAGAATTGAGAATTTTTCACTAAAAATTTTCTTATTTAATCCTTCTTTAAGAAATGAGGTTCCTTCAATATAATCCATTCCATTAAATCCCTTCCATAGTAAAAACAGGATAAATTCAGCAACAGCTGCAGGTTCCATAATTACTGTGTATTTTCCAGTTTTCAAATCAAAAGGATATTGACTTTTTTCTGCTTTCACAATTGCAATTTCAGTAGATTTTTCAACATCAATTTCATCAATATTTTTTCTTATTATCTCATTCCAACCTGAAGCTGTATCCTTCATTGCTGTGATACTAAATTTTGCCTGGGTTGAAACATCATACGCAAATAAGCCAGTAGAATTTGATATCGCGATTTCTGAAGTTTTTGAGGAAAAAATACCAGCTCCTTCTAATTTGTGTTTCTTGCAAAGATTTACAGCTTTTGTGACTTCGTTTGCTCTTATTTCTGGAGTTGCTTCATCTGTAGCTTGTGAATAATTGTTAACAGTTTGATATTTTTGAGGACCAGGGAGAGGTAATAATTTTGGATTATCCTTTTGTAATTTTGTTGCTGAGATGGCATTATCAACTGTTTGTTTTAAAGCATTATCTGAAAATGAATCTGTTGATGCTGTAGCTGTCTTTTTGCCAAAGATTGTCCTTATTCTCAAATAAGTAGATTGATTACTTACATTCTGATGAATATAATTTTCAGCATATCTTGTTAAAGAATGTTTAGATTTAAAAAGCAAAATCTCTGTTTCATCTGCTGTTGATATAGAAAAGATTTTATCTGCCACTTTTTTGAATTCGGATTTACTATCTTTATTCATGAATTAAGTCCTTTCAATAAATAAGAAAATGAGATCTGCAAAATATGATAAAATATAAATTAGGGTTAGCCCCACAATTTATTGTGGGGTAAACAAATTAAAGAATATTTTAACTATTTCAACAGTTTACCCGATTACAGAAGGAGTTTATGAGAAACCGATGAATCGGTTAAGTATTTCTTCTTTTTAGGTTCTCCCTGATAAATCAGGGGGCTAATTCTAAAAACATCTATTTTGCAGATCTCATAAAATAAGAAATATAAATCATATCAGAGAATGCTCCCTTAAGACAATTTTCTATTCAATTTTTTCCCTTTGTATCATTCATTATAAGCTTCCTGGATTTCTATTAATGAGTAAGGTAATAAACTCCTTTTCAATAATATCAGTCTGAAGCTCTTGTTTTAATTTTAAAATGTAAGTGACTCTACATTTTGAACTAAAACGAATATGTGATGTATAATATCAGCAGTTTGGAAATTTTCTTGTAGATTATTTCTCTTCTTTGGTCTCCAATTTCTTTTTTGGATAAACAATTATTGTAATAATTGCTAATATAGCCAATATTATGGTTAGTACAATAATAGCAATGGATTTAAATCCAATACTGGAAATAACAATTGACAATACTCCAATTAAATGAAGCCAAACAAAGAAAAGGCTAAGAGTTATTGATTTTCCCAAAGTATTGATAAGTTGTACAATCCATGCAATAACAATTATGGCAAGTCCAATGGTTCCAAGAATTGTTGGTGTGTCCATTCTTACCTCCTGTTGATTTTTTACTTTTAAATAATTTGATAATAAAAGTATATTAACCTTTCTACATATTTCTTTTATATACTGTCAAGTATCTTTCTATCAAAATCACAATAATCAATAAACAAGAATTTGACATAGCTTGAAATAATTAACCTCAAAGATAGTATTTTTAAGAGATTTAATGATTCTCTTGTTTATAGTTTAAAGCATTATTAAAATCAGCTTCTGTATTAATACTAAATCCAGAATAATCAGTTTTAACTACTTTTATTTTAATATCATTTTCTATCAACCTCAGCTGTTCTAATTTTTCTGCTTGTTCAAGTGCTGACTGTTTTAAGGAGGAAAACTTAAAGAGCATACTTTTTCGAAACGCATACACACCGATATGCCCATAATAAATAAAATTCTTGTCTTTGCTATTTTGTTTATATGGAAGAGGTGAACGAGAAAAATATATTGCAAAATCGTTCTTATCAAAAATAACTTTTACCTTGTTAGGATTTTTTATCTCCTCAATATCAGAAATCGGATGAATGAGTGTGGCAACTAATACATTGGTGTCTGAAAATGTTTGTATTAACTTTTTAAGTGGTTCTTTTGTGATAAATAACTCATCTCCCTGAATATTTAAAAAAATATCAGCATTAATTTTATAAGCAACTTCAGCAACTCTTTCTGTTCCGCATTTATGCTTTTGAGATGTCATCTCAACTTTACCTTTAAAAGATTTTACTGCTTTATATATTCTCTTATCATCTGTAGCAATAATTACATTGTAAAAAAGTTTTGTCTTTTCAACATTTTCATATACTATTTGAATAAGTGGCTTATTATGAATTTTTATCAAGGGTTTACCAGGCAGACGCTTGGAATCATATCGAGCTGGAATTATAGCAACAACCTTCATTGTGATTCTTTCTATTTCATGAAATAAATCATGTATTTAGGAGATTATTTTAATTTCTATTTTTATATTCATATCTATTACATTTACTAATTAACCAGTTCACCAATTTACCAATTCACCAATTTACCAGTTCACTAATTCACCAATTAACCAATTTACTAATTAACCAATTTACTTATTCACATATTAGCACAGCATCATTTCCAAATATCATTTTGCATTCATTTTTAATAGTCCCGATTTTATCAGGAGAATGAATATTAACATTTTCACCAATTATACTATCTGAAATTCTCCCTTTAATATTTGAAATTGAACTATTTTTCATAATGATACTATTTTCAATTTCTGTATCAGCGATTTTAGAATTGTTACCAATACATGTATTTGGATATAAAGAGGAATTTGATATGAAACATTTTTCCCCAATAATAATAGGACCAATTATTTTGCAATTTTCAATTTTGCTATTTTTCCCTATATACACGGAATTCTCCAATACAGAAATTTCATCAATATCTCCATGAATATACAAACCTTTTAGTTTATTCATAAGATATTGGTTGGCATCTAATATATCTTCAGGTTTTCCGGTATCCAGCCACTTCCCTTTAAGAATTTCACCTTTTACAATTAAATTTTGATCAATAAGTGCCTGAATTGCATCTGTAATTTCATATTCACCACGCCATGAAGGTTTAAGATTATCAATAGCAAAGAAGACCCTTTCATCAAAAATATATACCCCAGCAATTGCCAGATTTGATGGAGGTTCTTTGGGTTTCTCTACTACCTTGACCAATCTATCACCATCCATAGTTGCAATTCCAAACCTCTGTGGTTCATCAACCTCTTTGAGGATGATAATACTGTCAGGCTTTTCTTTTTCATATCGTTTAACTAAATTACTCAGATCATCTTCAAATATATTATCTCCAAGAAATACTATAAATGGTTCTGAACCAACAAATGATTGTCCAATTTTTACTGCATGAGCCAAACCTTTTGGTTCTTCCTGAACAAAATATTCAACTTTAGCACCAAGTTGCACACCATTACCAACAACTTGCCTTATAATTTCCTGTTTATATCCAACGATTAGACCTATTTCTGTAATTCCTAAGTTTACTAATTTTTTAATAATATGAAAAACAATTGGCTGATTTGCAATAGGTATTACATGTTTTGGCAAAGAATAGGTAATAGGTTGAAGACGAGTACCTTTTCCAGCACAGAGCACAAGTGCCTTCATTTCAAATACCTCCACGAATGACTTTAATTAAAATTCATAATCAAATTATTTATTGTAAGTTTGATTTGTCAATTTAATTAAAATAAAGATTAAATATAGCCACTAATCCCCGATTAAATCGGGGACACAAATAAATAAACAATAGAAAATAAAAAACGAAAAATTAAAAATGTGAAATAATTGTGAAACTATTATTAAAATTTTGGCTTGCTTTAGCAAGTCATCCCGACGAGTCGGGGCAATCCTTGCCTGCCCCGTGAAATTCGTAATATATTTCACTGGGGCCTGCCCCGTAGTCCCGATTTATCGGGATGTTCGGGGTTTTAATGGAATGATTAAACTAAACTCATTGAGATAGACTGAATTTTTGAGATAAACTGAAGTTTCAATTCTTGCCTGCCCCTGTAGAATACGAAGTATGTATTCGGGGTTTTGATGGAATGTAGAACTTAAACCTATTCATTCAATATTTAGATAATAAGGAATTGTTGTAATTTCGCATTTTTTAATTCCTAATTTCAAATTGTTTTCATATTCTTTCTTACTTATCCAAAACTCTTGGGCAACAATTTTTACTTACTCATAAGTTAGCTCGTATAATTTATCCCCAGAAGGGTGGATTTATAGATCATTATAATTTTTAATCTTAAATGTCTTTTACGGCTTTGATAATTCAGATATTGATTTTTCCTTCATTCTTATCTAATTTCTTCTGTTTTCGTGATTTTAATAAATAATTCTCTTTTGTAGATACTTTCTTACCGCTTTTCCTTTCCAAGTCTTTACGAGCTTTCCCTGCTACATCACCACCATCTTTTGCAGCTTTTTTTAATTTGGGAAATCCTTTAGCATTTCTGTTTCTTGTTATTTCTGTTGTAGCAGCTTCACCCAGCATTGAGAAAATCAGTTCCAGATCATTCATATGATCACGTAGGTTTTCCCGTTTTAATCCTTTCAGATTTTTGTATTCAGAAGGAGTAAGTCCAAAAGCAGCTTTGGAAATTTCAGAAGTGAGAATTGCATATTCTCTTTGTTCTTTAATTTTTCTTTTTTCCCATTCATCAGTAAGTTCTTCCCTGATGGCAATTCCTCTCATCCTCTTCTCGATCCAATTTTCCGAATAACCTTTTGCTTTATAAAGAGCTTTAGTTCTTTTTGTTGCTAATTCCGGGTCTTCAATTTCCTGAACCCGTTCATAACCGACACGAGCCAGCCAGCGTTTGAAAGGTTCTGCTTTTGATGATGGTATGGATTGGATGATACGAAAAATACCTTCAGTATTGGCACAATTAACCTTTTGGACACCACCTTTTGTATCTATCTCAAGGGTGGTGACAAATTGTCCCCACCCTTTAGTAAGTTCCTCATCACGACGTCGCATTTTTTTTATATAGTCTTTTACATTAACAGAGTCAGTTAAAGCAAAAACAACATCTTCAACAACAAACCACCATTCATTATTAAATATTCTTTTTCTGATTTCTTTAGTTTTAAAAACTGCTATTTTTGTTTCCATTATTCCTCCTTAATAATACTAATTCTTGCTAACTCTTAAACAATCATCCACTTTTAATCCGCCTTGTCAGACTTGCTCCGCAATTAAGTGTGGAGCGAGAATGACAAAACACAACCATCTCATTTCTCTCATTCGCAATCCTCAATTCACACTCTCTTCGTTCACTGCGAATCAAGTCTTGCTTAACTCCTCCTTGTCTGGGCGTAGCTTTGTGAAGCCTGACACGCTCATCCTTTCATAATCCGCTTTACTCAAATCAAAAGATGCCAGAACTCTATCTGCTTCTGAATCAACGATTTTTATTTCCTCATAAGTTAGCTCGTATAATTTATAAGCCATTAAATCTATCTGGTTTTCTAAATCAGTTGTGTATTTGCCTGTTTTCTTAAACGGTGAAATCTTGACTCGAGTTTGGAAAACCCGAGTCGGGTTTTGATGATGTGAAATTCGTATTATATTTCACTGGGGCCTGCCACGTAGTCCCGATTTATCGGGATGTTCGGGGTTTTAATGGAATGAGGGAATTAAAGCAGAATTGTCTGTTGATACTATTGATAGATCGATAAATAGTTTTAATCCTTTAAGTTTTATAAAGGATTATTACATTTCTTATACTTCCTTCATAATTAAAAGCTCCTCTCCAAGCATATCAATAATTTTAATAGCAATTTTGCATTTTGATGAATTAACTTCAATTTCATATTTTCCTTTTACTAAATCATTTTTCCTTTCTGGAACATCGGAATAAACAATATGAAAGGTTTTGCCATCATAGTTGTTGTCAATTAAGATTGTATCAATCATACTTCTAAAATCAGGAATTTTTACTTTGAAGAGTTTATTATCAATATTTAACCGCTCAATTATTGTTGGGGAGATAAATTCTTTTATTTCAATTATAGCCTTCTTGTCATTCTGAGAGGAGCGAAGAATCTCAATTTTTGCTTCTGCTGGTTTATGAATTAAGAAATTACCATATTTTTTATCGGTTTTTAACTCAATAAGTTTGATTTTATTTACTGGATGTGTTTTATTCCATTTTTCAATTTCAGGGTCAACTGCTAATTCTTTTCCCAGACAGACAATAGTTATATCTCTATCTTCATTGGGTCTTTTCTTGAGTTCATCCTTAAGAAGTTGTAAATCTAAAAGAGTTAATGGATGATTGAAATCAATAATTTTGACCAAGTCCTTTCCCAAATATCCATCAAAGAATGCATCGGTTTTTATTCTTTGAATGCCAATATGTTGGACTGCAAGTTCAATTGCTTCTGTTTTTAATAATTGTAAGTCATAGTCATTGACTTTGTAAATTGCAAATGAGTAATGCGACTTGTCATTCTGAGGGAGTAAAGCGACCGAAGAATCTGATTTTTTGAGATTCTTCACTTCGTTCAGAATGACATTTTGTAGCCTCTTACTTGTTATCTGAATTGCACCTTTATTTATATCACATCCAATCCAACGTCTGCCAAGTTTCTGTGCCACTGCAAGTGTTGTGCCTGAGCCACAAAAACAGTCAAGGACAAGGTCATTAGTTGTTGTTGAGGCAACAACAAATCTTTTAATTAATTCTTCTGGTTTTTGTGTAGCAAATCCTAATCTTTCCGATGCTATTCCTTGAACAAAGGGGATTTCAAATACTTCTGTAGGTTTACCTTCCTTCATATAAGCTTTTCTTGATTTTCCATTTTTATCATAGTATATCTTATATCTTTTCTCATGCTCATCAACTTTGTCATACCTTCTTACTGCTTTTTCGTCATATTCTATTAAAGTTGCTGCTTCATCAAAATAATAGTTATTCGACTTTGTGTAAAATAATATATAATCGTGTTTTCTGGGAAAGTTTTTTTCAGTACTGGTAGGACCAAAATATTTCCACACAATCTCATTTCTAAAATTATCCTGCCCAAATACTTCGTCCATCAATAATTTAACATAATGTCCTACATGCCAATCCAAATGCACGTAAATAGAGCCTGTATCTGCTAACAATTCTTTTAAAAGCATCAACCTTTCATACATGAACTGTAAATAGGTATCATTATTCCAGATATCAAAATACATTGTTTGTTGTAGAAATGATGCTTTGTCTTCCTCTATTTGTCCTAAATTCTTTAATCCTCTTAGTTCAACCTTTCTTACATAATCTGAACCACTTTTAAATGGCGGGTCAATATAGATTAAATCTAATTTTCCCCTGAAACCAAATTCAAGAAGTGTTGCTAAAACATCTTTATTATCTCCGTGAGAAAGTAAATTATGCCAATTGTTTTTTAGATTTTCATAACTTGGGATATCAGGAATCTTTGCATTATTTTCTGGGTCAAAAACTTCTACAAGTTGAGCAGGAAAGTCCTTAACATAATCAAGCGGTTTTTTGCCTATCCAGTAAAGCATTGGTCTGCCTTTGGCAGGGGTGATTTTAATTTTGGTTTCTGACATATTTATTTCCTTTTCTTATTCTTAATTAGTTTTTAGTTATTTTCTTAATTTCCTTCTCTATATTGTTTAGGAATTTAATATTTTTACTTTCGCTGATTAATTTCATTTTAATATATTTAGCAATTTCCACTTTTGCAAATCCACCCAGATTACTTTTTTTAAATCTTTTTTCTATGGATTTCGTGATTTTATTTTCAACGTTTTTTTCAGTATTTGCGCATATTTTATTCAACATTCTAATTTTAGTTCTTTCTTCTATGAATAACGGATAATACACCTCTTTGATGCATTCTAAATAGAACTTTTTATCTATACAGTCTTCTAATTCTTGATTTTGATTTCCAAGGAATATAATTTGTTTTTTTATTTCATCATCAATATACTTATTGCTTTCAATCTTTTTTCGTTTATCTCCATCCAATATAAAACGTAAATTCTTTTTTTCGTAGAAGTTATTAATACATTGCATAGCTTTTATTTTCTTTATAATTTTATTCTCATTACTAATATCATCTCCACCAAACATAGGATACACATATAAATTTTCAAATTTATCCTTTTTATATTTATTATATAAAATACCCTCAAGAATAAATTTATCGGATATTCCTTCTACAAACAATATTCTTTTATTATCTTTAAATATTATAATATCAAGCCCCAAAGCAAGTCTTATAGGTTCTATCACATCTTTATGTTCATTAGTCCAAGGTTTTTCTATTTTTGTCTTTGCATTCTTACTCTTAACCAAATATATTCTATCTAAATTGTCTTCAGAAAAAAGAGAAACCAGATGTGTAGAATAAAAAATCTGGATATTTTTTGATAAATCTTCTAATTCTTTTAAGAAATCTTTTTGACCATCTGGATGTAAATAAATTGCTGGATCATCAAGAAGTAAAATTTGATTCATTTCTGACTTTTTAATATAGTTTAAAGTGATAAAATATCCCAAGAACCATTGAAAGCCATCGGATCTATCTTCAGGGGACGTGTTCAAAAGTTCTTCTCTTTTCTCATCTAAATCCTGAATGTCTATGGATAATTCAGACTCTCCAAGATAAGGATCAAATTTAATTTTATTTTGAGTCCATCGTTTGTCAAAAAACCTTGATATTTTTCTTAATTTATTTTTCAAGTATTGTGTACCAATACTTCCTTTTTTTAAATCTAATTTCGGAGATGGAATATCGGCTAATTTAAATAATCTATAATATAATGGATATTTCTTTTCTATAATAGTTTTTTCCCATGATCCTTCTTTCTTAATTGAACCCTTCATGCCAATTTTTGTTGAATATAAAGTAAATATAGGAATTTCCAATTTATCTATTAAAGGAATATTTTTTTTAGACATTTTTTTAATGGGTTCTTCAATTTTAGTCCTAAAATAAAATTCTATTGAAAATTTCAGTATTTCTTTAGCATTCCATTGAATTTCTATATTTCTTATAATTTGTGTTTGTACATTATCAGAAAAGCTATTTGTAGCATTATGATTAAGTAGTTTATCTTTTAAATTTGTAATTTCATCAGTATCTTTTATTTGTACAATTTCTTTATCAAAAATTGGCTTTAAATGAGAGTTTATGATGCTTATTGAATTCTTTATATCTTGATGATTGAATATTATATTAATTTCATTTGAATTAGGTTGAGGTTCTAATCCTTTATTAACTAAAAATTCTTTAATACCGTCTTTTATTGTTTGGTTAATATTTAATTGACCGATTTCATCTTTAATATACTTCGTTAAATTGATGATAGAAATTATCTCTGTAGATTCGCCTAAAGTATCAAAAGATTTGAATTCTTTTTTGCCATTTTTTTGTTTCTCAACAACAAGATATTTTACTTTATGAAGAGTACCTATACTTTCTTCCAAACTTTTGGTCAATTCTGGGTCTTTTTTAACATTTTCTTGAATCTTTTGTAAATATGAGTCACTATTAATGATCTCGAAAACAATCTTTACTATGGGCTCATCATCTTTAATATCTTTATCCTTTGGAATATCATTATCAGACATTTCTTTTTCGTTAGAAAACCATTCCATTGCTTTTAAAATATTACTTTTCCCACCTTCATTTGGTCCTACAAAAACATTTATGTTACTTACATTTTTTATTAGTATATCTTCGATAGACCGAAAATTACTTATTTTGATTTTTCTAATTTTTAATAAGTTATTCATTATTTTTTCCTCCATATCCGTAAATATGTTCTCTAACCTTGTCAACACATCCAAAGGCGAGTTGGTTGCCTTCGGTTTCCAAAATTTCATACTTTATTTTTTTCTTATTCAGGTTTTCTATTTTTCTCATCTCTTTTTCTTTGGCTTCGTCTTGAAATGGTTCACCTTTTATCTCAATAATTAGCATTTTGCCATTTTTCTTTCTTATTAAAAAGTCAGGTGAGTAGTTATGATAATTGCCATCTTTACCCTTGTATTCAAAGAGAAAGTCAGTCTTCTGTGGATCATCAATTCCACCAGTAAAGTAAATATCCTCAACATCTGCTGGGTCTTCATTTAAAGTTGCAAGAAGCCAGATAAAAAATTCTTTTTCAGGATTGGAATCAAATTTATAGGGATTATAATGAAAGCCAAAATTTCTTTTATTTAATTCTTTAAATTCTTCATACCTTTTTAGCAAATGTTCTTTATCTTTATGATAAACTATTTCAGTTACATACTCTTCTGCTTCCTTACTGAAACCAGCAGTCTTTACAAGTGCCAATGCTTGCTCAACTTCTTCTTCAACAATTTTATAATTCTTTATCTTTTCTTCAACCTGTTTTTTAATTTCATAAGCATTATTTTCAGGAATCTCTCCAACAGGATATAAACTCTTTAATTTTTTATATACTTGCATAAGCGGTAATCTATACAGAGATGATAGTTCAACTGCAAAATTATAAATGTCAATAAAATCATCCTCTATAATGAGTTTCTCATCTTTTTGTATTATCAATACACCTTTTCTATCTGGAATATCTCTTAAGTCATAGATTATTTTTTTAGGTATTTCTGTTAATATTTCTTGTTTTTTCCGAAGGATCCTTTGGAGAATTTCTAATTTATCTATGCTGATTTTCTTTTCAATTGGAATAACTTTTCTCAGTTTCTTTTTAATTACTATATCTGGTATTTCTGTTTTTCTTAAAACTAATCTGCCTTTTCTTATATTCTGAGAAGCCAAGTTTAATTCCTGTAAAGTTTCGCCAAATGTTTCTTTAAGTTGTGAATCCAGAATTTTTACATTTTTCTTTGATAGATATATTTTAGCTTTATGTGTGTTCTCACGAATTTGTCTTAAACATCGTGAAGCTGCTTGAAGACAAAAGTTATTACTTGCTTTTAATTCTCTTGCTAAAGCGGTTGAAAATAGGGAAAGACAATTCCATCCTTCAGTTCCTTTATTAACAAGAAGAAAAACACGATAATTTATAGATGGGTCGTTAATTCTATTGTCAAACAAATCTTTTATTTCATCTCTTGATTCATTATGCACTTCTAAAACAATTGAAGGGTCTTGTCCAAATTCTAATAGAGCTTTTTCAACTATGGGCTTAGCATTTTTTAAGTCATCAATTTTGGGAAAATAGATAGCAAGTTTAGAAGGTGAACCATCATAAATTTTCACATCTTTATAATTTTTGAAAAAGTCATTAATTAAGTCTTTAATAAATTGTTCATCTGTTACTTCGGGATAGGCAACAATATTACCTCTTACTTCTTTTAATATACCATCTTCAATTCCTTGTGATAATCCATACCAATAAATCACATCTTTTAGAATTTGTCTTTTATAGTATGGTGTTCCCGTTGTGTTTACTACCACCAATACATTTGTCTTATCTGCAAGATAGTCAACAGTTTGTCTTACTCTTTTTAACTCTTTGCCAAGTTTCTGTCCATAAGTATGGTGTGCCTCATCTGAAAATATTGCAAGATTAAGAAGTGATGCAATTGTTTGAAGCCTTTGATTGGCTATAAACTCTTTTCTGTCCTCTGTTGCAAGTTCACCTCTTGAAAATAGATTACCTTTTATATCTTCCTTTCTAATTCTTATCTTTTCTGTATTTGTAACAATAATATTAAAACTACTTTTTTTAATTATTGGAATATCCTTTTCTCCATCACGAGTATAAGTTAGTTTCAATGATGTGATAAATTCTTTATATAAACGTTCAGGGAGAATTTTTTCATAAGGAACATCAGAGAGTTCTTTTAACGCTCCTAATATAGTTTTTCCAGGAGCAAAGACCAAAGCATTCTTAACAAAATTTTTATTTTCAGAATATTCAAGTGCCATTACAAATTCGGTGGCAATAATCGCTCCAATTAAAATAGTTTTACCTGCTCCCATAGCTAATGCTAATATGTAACTTGGATAACTTAAAGTAAGTGTCTCTTTCAGAGCATCTAATTTATATTTCTTAACAAAATTATCATCATTTTTTATTTTTTCAAATATTGAATCCATCCCTCCTTTGCTCATAATTTTTATTAAATCTTCTTGAGTAATTAAGATATTTAGAGTCTTTAAAAGTTCAGCTGGATCATCAAAAAACTTTTTATATAGATTAAATATATGCGGTGTTTTCTCAACAAGTCTTAAATACCAGTATGTCTCAAGTGCTTCAAATTGAGCTTTTCTTAATCCCCAATCTCTTGTTTCTGAATGTAGATTAAGATCAAGAATTTCGGAGATAATAGGATATTCCGATTTATAATTTGATTTTTGCCAAGCAGTGACTTTTGTTTTTAAAACTTCATATAGATTCATAATAACTTTTTTAAAAATTCTGTCATTAGATTGACTAAATTTACAAGAAATTTGTCAATTGAAACTCATATTTTTTCTTTGTGCCTTTTATTTATATCCAGTTTACTTTTCCAATTTTTCTTTAATAATCCCTTCAGCAAAAGGAATGAATTTTTTCATCATTTCATAATCTTGTTCAACTTGTATTTTAGTAAATTCAACTAAATCTTGATAATCACTTTTAGAACGGTTTTCAAATGATTGCTTAAAAAATTTACCAATCTCTTTTGGAAATATACCCGTTTTTACATAATTCTTATTGAAATATCCTATTAATTGTGTATGCTTTGAAGTAGTAAAACCATCAATTAGTGCAAGACAATTTACAACATAAAATAATCCATAATAAATTCTATTCATAGCTGCAAAATACTTTTCTTTTTCAATAAGTAGTTTAACTTCCTCAATACTTTCTTTACATCTTGCTAAACGATAATTGATTAAAGTTAACCTATCACTTTTTTTCATATTTCTACTCCATTACTCAAAACTTCTCTTACAAATGGCATTGCTTGATATAAACTTGTATTAATTAATTTTTTTGAAAATATTTTAGCGTCAAAAACTACATCTCTTTCCAGTTCTATCTCGTAGATTTCATCCAAGATTTTCTTTTCAACCTGCCAGTCAATATTTTGATTAAAAATTAAAAGAACATCAATATCTGATTTTAGCAATTTGTTACTTTTCAGTTGTGAACCAAACAAAATAATTCGCTCTAAACTTGGAAATCTTGTCTTTAATTTCTCTTTTAATTCTTTTAATAATTTTAACTTACTCATTTTTATACCTTTCAATGAAGTTTAGTTATTTAGTCTTCAAACGCTTTCATTATTTATTCGTGGCTTATTTTTATTTTCCTTTTAGTTTCTCAGTAATCTTCTTTAATTCTTTTAATTGATTCTGAATATTTTTAAGAGTTTTCATCTTTTCTTCATCAAGCTGATAAGCATCCTTTTTCTCTATTTCAGCAAAATCAGTTATCCTCCCCAAACTCTTCTTAGCACCTTTAATTGTAAAACCTTTTACATATAGAAGATATTTTATCTTTTTAATAGTTTCAATATCTTTTGAAGTATAACGACGGTTAGAACTCTTTCGTCTATGAGGATGTAATTGAGGGAATTGCGTTTCCCAAAATCGAAGCACATGGGGTTTTAAACTTGTTATATTGCAAACCTCACTCATTGTGTAGTAGTATTTTGTTTTTGATTGTATTTCTTTAATCATTTTTTCTCACCAATATAAGTTTAGAAAATATTGCATAAATAATCAATATAATTGAAACCCAGAAGCAGATTATCGGGAATATATATCCAACTTTTACAAAAAAAGAAAATTTATTTTTTGATGTAAATAGAAAATCAGATATATTTTCCTTTTCGTAAATTTCTGTTTTTTCAATTATTTGTCCTTTAGGATTTACTATATAAGAAATCCCAGTATTTGCAGCGCGGAATAAAGACACACGATTTTCCACAGCACGAATTTTTGTATTATTTGCGTGTTCTTTTGGGAATGCAGTTTCTTGAAACCATCCATCATTTGTGATAACAACTATGAAATCAGCTCCTTTTCGAACATATTGTCTTGATAATTCAGGGAAAACACCTTCAAAACAGATAAGTATAGGGAACTGGAAATCATTAATAGGATACAGTCTTGGGTTTTTACCATATTCAAAATTTGCCTGCCCAAATTGAAGTTTCTCTAAAATTGGAAATGTTCTCAAAAATGGAATTCTTTCACCAAAAGGCACAAGTCTAATCTTATCATATTTAGGAAGGAAATTTCCATCTTTATCAACCATAGTTGCACTATTAAAAAATTCATATCTTGGCTTTTTATCTATCCACTTAACTTCATAATCAGGAAAGCCTATGATTAAATTTACTTTGTTTGAAATTGCCATATTAGATATTCTTTTTTTATACTCTCTTTCATGTAAGAGATGTGTAGTAATAGCAGATTCCGGAAATATTACCAAATCAACACTATCCTCTTTTACAACAATGGAAACTTGTTTTGCATATTCCACTATAGTAGAATCTAAAATCGCAGGATTCCATTTATCCTCTTGTAGGATATTTAATTGAACAATCCCAATTTTTAAATCTTCTTTTTGAAGCTTAATTGTTTTATCTTTATAGAAACCATAACCAAACCAGAGCATGAAAATGATTATTATGAAAGTTATATCTTTAAATTTACCTGAGAAAATTCTGTAAATTAATATGTTTATAATAAGAACTATAAAGGAGATACCATAAATTCCAAAAATATCTGCAAATTGAATCAAATAATAATAATTAGCAAGAGAATAACCAACATTATGCCAGGGAAAATTCAAAGGACCTAATGTCATAAAATATTCAAAAGCAATCCAGATTATTGGGAAGAACCATATAAAAGATTTTGTAAACCTTAATTGGACTTTTTTAATAAAGAGAGTAATAATTCCAAAATACAAGGGCATTGCTATTAAAAGTCCGATAAAAGCAATTACCTTAACTAATATTGTTGAATAAAGTGTAATGCAACTTAATACAAACCCAAATAATAAACCATATAAAAAGCTTTGTTTGGAGTTTGATTTTATCACAATAGATAAATAGATAGCAAATGCAAAGAATGACAAGAAACCAAGTTCAATATCTATTAATGATAATCCAAAAAGTATTCCTGAAAGTATTGCCCACCAAAAAAAGGGAATATGCTTATGTTTTATTTGTTTTAATTTTTCCATGTTAAAATAGCACGCCCTTCTACGCTAAAGCTTCGCAGGACAGGCAGATTAAGTTGATAAAGCTGATTCGCACAAATTATTATAACTTTTATTGAAATTGACTGATTATTAAATAATTTCCATGCTTCTCTGTCCACTAGCTGGTGGATGTTTGTTTCATGATAAAATAGAATTTATTTAGTTAAATGAAATAAATGAAAATATCATAATAATTTCTCAAGTATCACTTAATATAATTATTATAATATACTATTTGAATGTTAATTGGAATATATACAAAGTATTCTTGTCAACTATTCCGATTTTTTTTTCGTATATGATAATTAATTTTGGTTTACTTATTGGAATTAAGTTGGTTAAAGAATCTAATTTGTATTTTATATTTCCAGCTATTTTATAACAAAAAATATCATTTGAAGAATCAATATAATACAAAATATCTTGAGTGGTGTAAATATCTACTAAATTATTTTTTGCATCAATTGTTGTAATAATTCCACCAAAGTCATCAAATACAATAATATTATTGTTGCCTATATCCAGGATATAATTAGCTTGGTTTGAGGACATAATTTGAGCTGGATAATTAAATATGAATTTGCCAAAATTATATCTTAACCTGCTTCTATTATCAAAACAATAGATTTCATTTGTAGGAGAATCATAAAGGATTAAATCCCCATTGTCTTTAACATTTATCAATACAGGTTCAGTTAGTTCAAAAAATGTGACACTATTTACAAATTGTCCCATTTCATCATACTTGACAACTTTATTTGAAATTTTGTCCACAACGAACAGATTTCCAAAACTATCTATTGTAATATCAGAGATGTTTATGAATTGATTCTTTCCGAAACCAAAATCTCCAATCTTTTGTAATATTTTCCCATTTTTATTAGTACGATTAATAATGTTCTCATTTTTGTTTAATAGTAAAAAAGTTTTTGAAAATGGACAATAACAAATTTTATCAGGAATGAAAGGTAACTTAACAGATTTTTGAAATGAAATAGATTTTGGCATGTGAGAATTTTTTAAAGTAGATATTTGTGAACAAGAAAGAAGGATGATGAATAAGTTAAATGTAATGAAAAATTTTATTAATAACACGATAGAAAAAAATTCATATATTTTTTTATTCAGATACATAAGGGCGAATGTCTTTGAGTTTGCCTTGAATTCTTATAATATCTTTCCACTCGTTTTCTTCCAATGAATATACAATATCAACAAAAGAACCTTTTTTTAAAAAAGGGGAGAGCTCTCCCATATTGAAACCTATTAAATCCAATGTCTTGTCATTTTGGATTGTTTTGATTTTTAGATGATTTGTTCCCACTGTATAAGGATAACCCACAATCATTACCTTTTTACTGATAAAGATAGGATTCATATTGCCTGGACCAAATGGTGAGAAAAGTTTTAACCATTTAAGTAAATCTTCATCAATTTCTTGAAGTTTGAGTTCGTTTGCGATATGGATTTGTGGACGAATATCCTCTAAAGTTAGTTTCTCGCTTGCATATTCATTTATCTTTTGTTCAAATATATCAATATATTCTGGTAAAATAGTTAAACCAGCGGCATATTTGTGCCCACCAAAGCTTTTCAAATATTCTTGGAATTCAGATAAACATTCAAATATATTGAAATTCCTGATACTTCTAGCAGAGCCACTACCTTCACCTTCTGCAAAAGTTATTAGTATAGTTGGTCTATTATACTTTTCTACAATTTTTGAAGCAACAATTCCAATTACACCTGGATGCCAATGTTCAGTAGCAAGAACAATAAAGAATGTTTTATCTAAATCTTGATATTTTAACTCAATCATATCGCAAGCTTCAAGAAAGGTTTTCTGGTCAATTTGTTGTCTTTTTTGATTTTCTGAATGTACAGATTGAGCCAATACTTGAGCATCTTCAGGGATAGTAGTTGTCATCAAATCAACTGCTCTATCTGCACTTCCTAAACGACCAGCAGCATTAATTCTTGGAGCCAATTTAAAAACAATGTCACTGGATTTTAATTTACATGTTTTAAGCCCAGCCAAATTTAATAAACAGCTTAGTCCTAAATTTTTTCTCTCTTGTAGTTCTTTTATACCAAGACTTGCTAAAATTCTATTCTCTCCTGTAAGTGGAACTATATCTGCAATTGTTCCTAATCCTACCAAATCAAAAAAAGTTGAGATATTTTCTATGTCATCAATATTATATTTATGATAAATAGCAAGAATTAATTTAAAAGCAATGCCCACTCCAGCTAAATCATGATAAGGATATTTTGAATCCTCAAGTTTTGGGTCAATAATTGCAAAAGCATCTGGTAAAACCTTTTTGGGTGTATGATGGTCAGTGATGATAACATCAACCCCTTCTTGGTTAAGGTCTTTTATTTCATTAACAGCATTTATACCACAATCAACAGTTATCACCACTTGAGCCTTCTTTCTCAAAACAGCCTTATTACCAGACATTGATAAACCATATCCTTCAATCATTCTATTGGGAATATAAAAATCAACATCTGCCCCTAATTTTCTTAATCCGATTAGTAGTAAAGATGTTGCAGTTGTCCCATCTACATCATAGTCACCGAAAATAACAATCTTTTCTTTATTTTCTATAGCTTGTCTGATTCTGTTAACCGATTTTTCCATATCATTGAAAATATATGGGTCGTGCAAATTTTTGAAATCTGGGTGGAAAAATTCCTGAGCTTGTTGAAATGTATATATGTTCTTTCTTACAAGAAGTTTGGCTATTACTTTTGAACATGAAAGTGAATCTTGTAAATCTTGAACTTGTTTAGAATCAACTTCATCTTTGCTAACAACCCATTTTTTTCTCATTTAATCTCCAATTATTTTCGTGGAGCGGATAGCGTAGAGCGAAAAGCGTAATCCCAATCATACGCCGATATGAGCTTCGCTTCCTGCTCTACACTCTTTGCTCTATGAAAAAGCCTACTAAAGAAAATAATAAGCCGAATTCTGTTTCCCGACTTAAAGAAGTCGGGACGACAATCATTTATCTAAATCAGGCGTCACCGCATCCCGATGTATCGGGATTCACCCCGTCAGTTCGGGAGACTGATTTTTGCGGTCTACCCGAGAGTATAACGAACGGAGCTATTCGTTCCTTCGAAATATCAGAAGGATCCTCTCCTATTTGACCTTGCACCAATAAGGTTTACCAAGCTTTCCCGATCACTCGGGGAACTGGTGGTCTCTTACACCACCTTTTCACCCTTATCCCGAAAAGATTCAGGACGGTTTGTTTTCTGTGGCACTATCTTCCCTTTACCGGGACTTCGTGTTACGAAGTATTTTGCTCCAGGTGTTCGGACTTTCCTTCCAGCACCTATTTTCAAACATGTCTACACAATTAAACTCTACAAAACTAAATAACTGCAGAGGATAGAATGTTATCAGTTTTATGTTTATTCAAAAATAGGTGCTGGACGATTGTCTAATTTTCTTTAGCAGTTTTCTTTGGTGAAACTAAAATTCTAGAACAGTTTTCACAAGTAATGATAGAATCACTCTTTGCAACTTCTACTATTATTTGAGGTCTTACACGAAAATGACAACCAGAACAGATGCCATTATCAATTGAAGCTATTGCTTTTCCATCCTTATGTTCTATTAATCGCTGGTATCTTCTAAACAGAATATCAGGTATTTTTTTTGATAATTCTATTTTTCCTTTCTCTTTTTGAGTAATTTCTTTTGTCAATACTTCAATTTTGATATTTATTTTTTCTTTCTCTTTTTTTAATATTTTATTATCTTTTGTCAATAATTCTAGAATATCATTCTTTTCTTTTTCTAAATTAGATTCTGCTTCTAACAACTCTATTAATTGATCCTCAATCTCAGCATTTTTTTCCTTCTGATGTGTAATTTCAGAATTTAAAGCCTTATATTCCTTATTGGTTTTTACTATTAATAATTGATTCTCATATTTATTAATTTCTTGATTATTCATAGCAATATTGAGCTCTAATTTTTTTTGTTGTTGCAAGTTTTGCTCAAGTCTCTGCTTGATATTCTTCTCTGATTCTTGTTCCAAGTTAAATTTCTCCTCAAGCTCTTCAATTTCTTTTGGTAGTCTTTCTTTTTCTTTTTCAGCAATTCTAATTTTTTTGTCTAACACTTGTAACTGACATAGAATATCAATGTTTTTCAGCATTATTGCTCCTATTTAAAAATATACTAAAATATGAAATATTAATTGATAAGTTTTCACTAACCTTTAAATATTATTCAAAATCAGCTCAACAAAAAAGGCATTTATGATTTAACATAAATGCCCTAAATGTTATGCTTGAAGAGTATCTGTGAGATGCCAGCATTTTATTAACTGGTTCAAACACTTCCTATGAAATATAAATAATTTCAAAAAACTATATACTCTTATCATTTATCCTCAAGGTGTTAATTTTTTTTTCTTATAATAAATTGTCAAATTTTTATGTTTTTAAATGAATATTCTAAAATTTGTAAATATTTCAATAAGCAAATATATTAAAATTAGAAAAGATTTACTTGATTAAAAATCTACCTAACAAACTTTTTTTCAGATATGCAGCATTTTCAGAACAGATTTCAATACAACACATACAAAGTATGCATTTTTCTCTATCTAAAATTGGAATTGGATTTACCTTATTAATATTTAATGCTGAAACAGGACAAAAATTTACACACTCCCCACATTTAATGCATTTTTCGTGTAGGAAGTCAGGATAAGACCAAAAAAGCTTTTTAAAAATTCCTTTCAGGGGAGTAGAAAGCAACCTTAGAATTTTATTGGTGATTTTACTCTTATTAATATTAACATTTTCAAGTTTATAATTCTCTTTAAAATCTCCAATTAATTTTATATCCTCTAATGAAATATTATACTTATCTGCTGCGAATTTTATTGTAGGTATTTTATATGGATTATACTTCATCATCCTTGCTGCACAATAATCTAAAGCAACTGCATCATAACTGCCAAAAATGATAGCAAAATTTTTCGTATCACCAGAGGAAGGTCCATTACCATCCATACCAACAATCCCATCCATAATATTAAATATGATTTTTTCTTTTACAATTGAATAAATATCTACAATAATTTTTGCAAATTTAGTTGGATGTGGAGCAATACGATGATAGTTTGATTTTGCTAAACCAGGCACAATCCCATAGCAATTTTTAATTGCACCTGTAAAAAGTGTAAGGGTATGGGTCTTTAACTTGGGCAGATTGATAATAGCTTCGCACTCTACAAATGGCTTGCTTATAATATATTCAGGATTATTACCGAATTTATTTATTCCTGATTTTGAAGGTTCTAATATTTCTATATTATACTTTTTACTTAAATATGTTATTTCACACCTATCAAGAACATCCTCATATTTTGCAGTACCACCAGGACAATCAAATAGAGATATTTTGATATTATAATCTTTGAGAATTTCTATTACAGCGGAAATAAATTCAGGATGAGTGGTAACTCCTTTATCTGGTGAGTAGGGACCTAATAGGTTTGGTTTAAGTAAAACTGAGTCAAGAGAGTTTAATTTATTTAAAAACCTTTGAGAAGAGAATATATCATAAATGATTTGTTTAATCTTGTCTTTATCATAATTCTTACATCTTTTTGCAACTACTTCTAACATATGTCAAATCCAGAAATTAATAATATTTTAATGATTTATGCTAATTAGTGAATTTTAGCTATTGGGAAAAACATAGATCCATTTGGGACAAGGTATGATTTGAATTTTTTTCCATGTTTTTTTATAATAAAGTCCATACATTCATCGAATGATTTCATAGGTATGAAATGGATTTTTTTTATTTTTTCTGGTTTCATTGTGCTTAATACTAAAATGTCAGCCTTTTTTAACATCTTGCCTGTTGCATAAGCTCTATGTCCGCCAATTTGAATATCTTCCTGTTTTACTAAAAAGAGCTCATCAAGGGATTTTGCTGAAGTTAACACTCTTTCCATTTCATCCTGACCAAGACCATCTTTAGATTCTGCAAAAATAATTATTGTGCCACCTTGTTTAACCAAATCAATAGTGTTATTTAATGCCTTTTGCGACTGATAGAAATTTATATCCTTTGGATAACCACCAGCTGAAGTAATCACAACATCTACCGGTTCCTTGAATTTAACAGACAAAAATTTTTTAATAGCTTCTATTCCAATTTGGAAAACCTTATCAATATCACCAGCAAAGCAATCAACAAGCTCTTTTTTATCATTAATTAACATATTCAAGCAAAAATCTACACCAACTTTATGTGCTGCTTCACACATCTCAAGATGTATAAGATTATCTTTCAGATTACTTAATCGAGCAAAATCATAAATGATATTAGAATGATTTCTTCGTATAGTCTCGTAACCACAAATACCAGGTAATATAGATTTTCTTCCTCCACTAAAACCTGCAAAATAATGAGTATTTAAAATTCCAGTTGTTATTAGAAAATCTGCATTAGCTACAATTTTGTTAATCAGCAACTCATTCCCGGATTTCATTTTGCCATAAGAAACCAAGTCATCAGCTCTGCAATCATGATTTTTAATAATAAAATTATCAAAAATCCACTTTCCATATTGAAATCTTATTTCTTCATCAGTCATTTTTCTATGCGTACCGTTTGCAATAACGAATTGTATCTTATCTTTTTCAAAACCAGTTTCTAATATCTCATCTATCAGGGGAGGAAGCAATTCTTCAAAAGGTCCAGGACGAGTAATGTCACTAATAATAATTACTATATTTTTCGGATTTCTCTCTTTTATGAATTTGGATAAAGGTTTTGTCCCGATAGGGGAGTTGAGTTTTTGCTTTACCAATTTATAATGATTCTCATGCGCGGGAATAGATTTCATTTCAAGAATATCAATTATATTTTTTGATGAAATGTTAAGTTCTTTATAATCTTTACCATATTTTAATTTTATATTCATAACTTACTTACCAAATTTATAGAATTATTTTTACAAGATGTTTTAAAATAATATAATTAGGTCAATATTTTTAGGAGATAATAGAAATAGGAAGTATACTAAAGAATGGTTTTGATTTCTTCTAAAGATTGATAAGGACCGGCAAGAATCGCCTTATTTCTGAGCTGTTTTTGAATATTTATCGCATCCTGAGGAGATACTTGCCAATCGTGTAATTTTTTAACTTTCATCCAAATAAGATTTTAACCACGAATGGACGCGAATAAACGCTAATAAATTTAGCCTAAAAGATTTTAGTCACCAACAAGTTTACTAATTTACCAGTTTACCAGTTCACCAATTCAACCAATTCAATGTGCTTCCAACCAATTCTTACCATATCCAATATCTACAACTAAAGGCACAATATCACTATAGTTAGATGGCAAAACAGATTCCATCTCAATCTTTATCAATTTTCTGTATTTGTTAATAAATGTGGTTTTCACTTCAAAAACCAGCTCATCGTGAATCTGTATAATCATCTTTATTTCATCATCCTTATCTTTAATTTTCTGATAGATATTATTCATTGCGATTTTGATAATATCGGCGGCGGTTCCCTGAATGGGCATATTTATAGCAGTTCTTTCTGCAAATGCTTGAATTTGATGATTACGACTATTTATTCCAGTCAAGTATCGACGACGATTAAAAAGTGTTTTAACATACTCGTTCTTATGAGCAAATTCAATTGTCTCATCTATATAATGCTTCACCTGAGGATAATGTGAGAAATAGTTATCAATAAATGCTTGTGCTTCTTTTCGTGAAATCCGTAAGTCTTGCGATAGAGAATACGAACCCATCCCATACATAATACCGAAGTTTATAACCTTTGCCTGTCGTCTCTGATTGGGAGTTACTTCATTTTCCTTTACTCCAAATACAAGAGCTGCTGTTTGTGAATGAACATCTCCTCCTTTTTTAAAATTTGCTATAAGATTTTCATCCTTAGAAATTATAGCCATAACTCGCAATTCTATCTGTGAATAATCAGCAGAGAGAATGGAGAAGTCAGAATGCCTGGGAATAAAACCTTTTCGCATTTCTCTGCCAATTTCAGTTCGTATCGGGATATTCTGTAGATTTGGTTCAGAACTTGAAAGCCGTCCTGTCGCTGTTACTGTTTGATTAAATGAAGAATGAATCCGTCCAGTTTTGGGATTAATCAGTTTTGGCAAAGCATCTAAATAAGTAGATTTTAGTTTCTTTAACTGCCGATACCCGATAAGTTTCTCTGCAATTTCATAATCCCTGCTTAGTTTAGTTAAAACATTTATGTCAGTTGAATAGCCAGATTTGGTCTTTTTAACAACAGGTAGACCTAATTTTTCAAACAGCACTTTTGATAATTGCAATGGAGAGTCAATATTGAAAATCTCCCCAGCAATTTGATGAATATCTCTTTGGAGAATTGCAAGTTTAACTTCTAATTCCTTTGATAATTTTGCAAAGAAAATCTGGTCAACCGAGATTCCGTTCCTTTCAATATTTGCAAGAGTTTTAATGAGGGGCATCTCAATTTTGAAGAATAGTTCCTGCATATCAAACTCGGCTAACTTTTTTTCTAATATTTTCCATAATCTATAAGTCACATTAGCATCTTCACCAGAATATTCTGTGGCATCTTTAATGAGAGTTTCAGTAAAACTCATCTGATTTTTTCCTTTTTTACCGATAAGTTCTTCAATAGGAATCATTTTATGATGTAAATATCGCTGACTCACTGTATCAAGATTATGCCGATGTTCCTCAGGTGAAAGGAGATAAGATGCAATCATTGTATCAAAACATAGATTTGCTATTTCAATCCCTTCATTCTGGAAAATCATATAATCAAATTTTATATTATGACCTATGAAGTATTTTTTATCATCTTCTAAAATTGGTTTTATAGCAGTTAAGACTTCTTTAGCACTTAGTTGCTTTCCAATATAATGTCTAATTGGAATATAGTAAGCTTTACTGTTTTCAAAACAGATTGAGATGCCAACTATTTTGCCCTTAATAGGACTGCAAGAGTTTGTTTCAACATCAATGGCAATTTTTTCTTGTTTTTGTAATTTTGATAAGAGTTTCTCAAATAGGGACTTATTGTTGATTAAGCAATACTCAATTTTTTCGGTAGGGGAGAGATCTTTTTTTGTATCTTCAAATGTTCTACTTCTGGTAGAAAAGTACTTCATGAATGTATTCAGCTCATATCGTTCACAGAATTTTCTTAAGTCTTCACTAAAAATACTTTGAAGGGTAAAGTCTTCTAGTGATACATCTATTGGCACATTGCGGTCAATTGTAACCAATTCCTTTGATAAAATTCCTTGCTGGCTGAATTTTGCCACATTTTCTTTTATATGTTTTTGTGTTATTTCTTCGCTATTTGCCAGGATATTTTCCAAACTGCCGAAATGCTGAATCAATTTTATTGCGGTCTTGATGCCAACTTTTGGAATGCCAAGAATATTATCAGCAGAGTCGCCCGTCAATGCCAGAATATCAATAACCTTATCAGGAGTGGTTCCAAACTTCTCTTTGACCTCTTCTTTGCCAACAAACTTATCTTTTGACAAGTCAAATAAACTAACCTTATCGCTCACAAGTTGATAAAAATCCTTATCCCGAGAAACGATTACAACATCGCATTTATCAGAGAATTTTTGTGTGAGAGTTCCAATTATGTCATCAGCTTCATACCCGGGTAATGAAAGATATGGAATATTTGTAGATTTTACCAAATCCTGAATAGGTTCTAATTGTTCAACCAATTCTTCAGGCATTTTGTCTCTTGTAGCCTTATAATCTGGATATTTCTTATGACGAAATGTAGGCTCTTTTTCATCAAAAGTAATAGCAAAGTATTTTGGATTAAATTTTTCAATTATAGAAATGATTGTACGAAGAAATCCAAAAATTGCACTGGTATTCTCTCCCTTTGAGTTGATTAAGGGTCTGTTTTTAAAAGCATAAAAAGAGCGGTAAATAACCGCTGTTCCGTCAATGATATAAAGTTTCTCTTTCATAATAAAATCAAATTTGAAAATTAAGGACTTAAGTGTCAATAATAAATTGACAAAAAATTTTAATATGCCACAAAGACACCAAGTCACAAAGAAAAAAATAAAAATTTAATAATGAATTTTATATGAAACATACATGTCCCGAAAACAAATCCGGACACATCCGTCTGGGCGCCTGTCTCCCGATACATCGGGAGCCAAGACGTGCCGAGTCTGAAAGGAGTATGAAAATTATTTATAATTTAAAAAGGTTTAACTTTAATATAAATATTGTTCGTGTTAGTTCGTGTTGTTCGTGGCTAAAAAGGGATTTTCAGATGAAAAAAATTATAATTATAATAATTCTTCTATCTTTGACATTTTCTCTTTTTGCAAATGAATATACAATATCTTATGTTAACTCCTCAAGAAAGGACCATCTTCAAATATATCAACTACAAAACAGAAGTTATATTGATATTTATGATTTAATACGAGTATTTGAAGCCAAATTAGATATTAATCCAAATTTACAAACAATAGATTTTACAATCTTTAATAAAAAATGTAGATTCTTTTTTGACAATAAATGGGTAAAATTTGGCAAAAAAAACTATAATTTATATGATAATATAAAAATACAAGATGGTAATTTTTATATCCCCAAATATTTTTTAAATCTATGTGCTAATAAGTTCTTTCCTGATTGTGTTGTAATCAATAATAATAGAATAATTGTTAATCTTACTGCTATGGAACAGTATCTAATCAAACGAATAGTGATTGATCCGGGACATGGAGGTAAAGACCCAGGGGCTGTTGGTAGGATTTTAAAACTTAAAGAAAAAGATATAGTTTTAAATATTGCAAAGGAAACAAAGCAACTTCTTGAAAATAATCTTGATGTTGAAATTTTGCTAACCCGTGAAGATGATAGATTTGTATCTCTTGGAGACAGGACAGAATTTGCAAATAACCATCAGGCAGACTTATTTGTAAGTATTCATTGCAATGCGTCAAGAAACACACGAGCTAATGGAACGGAAGTATACTACCTTTCGCCTGCAAAGACTACGGAGGCACGAGCAGTAGAGGCTCTGGAAAATGATGCTATCAGATTTGAAGACCCAGAAAGTATCAAACGGTATACTGATTTAGATTTTATACTCTATGATATGCGGCAAAGTGAATACTTGATTGAGAGCATAGATTTGACTGAGATGTGTCAGAAATCGTTAGTAAAAGAGTTGGGCACTAATGATAAAGGAGTTAAACATGCAAATTTCTATGTACTCAGAGGAGCATTTATGCCCGCTATTTTGGTAGAGGTGGCATTTCTTTCTAATAAATGGGAAGAACAAAGATTGAAATCAAATTGGTTCCAGAATCAAGCTGCTAAAGCAATATATGAGAGTATAAAGCAATTCAAAGAAAAGTATGATAAGATGAATTGAGTTGAAGTTTAATATATTGAACCCATAAAATTCTTCTGTCACAAATTTACAACAAATTCGCACTCAAAAACTTGACAAAAAAATATAACTTTTCAACTTTTTAAATAGAAAAGAAACATTGTTTTTTGACATATACATAGGGGGTGACTGGCTTTGACAGGGATTGCGGGTGCAAGAATAGCATACCGGTGAGATTACCTATACCGTAAAAATGGTGATACCAAACTGAAATGCAGATGAAAATCTAGCTTTAGCTGCTTAAAGAAAGTAGCTACATTTGAATAGAGGTTGCCATTTGCTTCTTTTCAAATGTCGTTCAAAATGGCTCTAATATTGTGATGTCTATAAGCAGTATTGAAATTTATAGACTGGTTCTGTACAGGTTTGTCCGCTGTTCTGTACTGAATAAGAAAATACAACTGACTATGTATGTAGAAGTTCTTGCAACCAAATCTCTGGACGCGGGTTCGATTCCCGCCACCTCCACCAGTCTTCGTTTTGAGCGAAGTGAAAAATGAAGACTGCATCGGCGTAGTGCTGATTTATCAGAACGAAGCCGTGCTTATATCAATATATTTCGCTCAAAACTACTTATCTTGGCGAAGTTTTAACGAAGACAGACGCCTGGGTAAACCAATACTTTAAAGCATTTAATAAGATTATTATTTTAGTTATGGAAAAATGGCACAAATGTTTCACTATGTTTATATTTTAATAAGCATTTCACACAAAGACCGTCATTATATTGGGTATACTAAAGATTTAGATAAACGATTAGCAAAGCATAATAATGGAGAAGTAAAACATACCTCAAAATATAAACCATGGAAGATTCAAACAGTCATTGCATTTGATACTAAAGAGAAAGCCTTATATTTTGAGAAATACCTAAAAAGTCACTCTGGTAGAGCTTTTGCTAAAAAACACTTTTGAGCGAAGCAAAAATAGAGGGATTTGCAGCAATTGTAGATCCCCCCAAAAAACTTGTTGCAACAGGTCCAATTCCTGAAGCTTTTCTCTTTAAGAATGTATATAAAAAATGTTAACTTCATTAATTAGGATAAGATTAAAGATATTTACACAACAAAGAATTAACAGGAGGAAATCATGAAAAAAATCATATTGACTATAATGACATTAGCTTTAATATTTATACCTTTATCTGCTAGACAAGTAAAAGAAAATCCTGATATATCTAAGATGTTGGACATATTTAAGATTCATGATATTGGTAACTTTTCTCTACGGGTGTCAAATTATGGATTTCTAGGGTCTGGGGACGATGTTGTTCCTCAATATCCATCTCTTGAATTTCCAAAAGGCTCAGGTATCGACTTCCTTTACTTAGGAGCACTCTGGTTTGGTGCTGCAAGACAGAGAAGAAATGAGTATGGAGAAATATTGTATTGGCAGGATCCAGAACACGAAGAAACCGGAACAACAAATATGGGATTTGGTAGAGTTATTGATACATTATGCACAGTTGGTTTTGATGGTGATGCTGATTATTATGAAATGCTTCCAGCTTATAATCCATTGGAAGCAAATTTTATTGGACAACTATACTATGAATATAATGTATTTGATCGTTCTTTGAAATATTATGACTATCAAGGTGTTATTAACATTGATGATGATGAAGATGGTTTAATTGATGAAGACCCCTTCGGTATGCTTGGATTCCCTTATGATTCAGATAGTATATTTTGTTTTACCAGACCTTATGACAATGATGGAGACGGATTTGAAGATGAAGATGGTGGATATTATGGTAAAGAAAATATTTTGTCATATTTCTATGATTATAGTCCATTTGGAACACCTGGAAATAGAAAATGGGGGAGCTCATCTGGAATACATACACCACTAAATATTGCAGTAAAGCAAGAATCATTTTGTTGGACTGGGCATATGATTAATCAACTTGCATTATTTAAAACCACAATTTATAATATGAATGAACAAGATACACTTTTTGATTATTCATTAGGTTATTATTTTGACTGTGATATTGGTCCACAGGATTGGGTTATTATTTATTCCGATGATGTAAGCAGTTATGATTTAGAACATGAATTTGCTTATAGTTATGATCATGATGGTGATGGAGGGCTTACCGAAGGATATGTTGCAGCAAAAATATTTTCACCTCAGATTTATGCAAATTATGCCTGCTGGACCTGGGAACCTGGAGATGGACCTGATGATAAGGAAAGATACTGGCTTATGACCCATAATGAGGACTCAATTGATCCACAGAAATGGATTTCTTTAAGGGAGTTTCCAAATACACAAATAAACAACCCATGTGATACCCGCTTTCTATATGCATATTATGGAGATATGAATGGTTATGTGGCACCAACTGACTCAAGCTTGAATATAGCACCAGGTGATTCAGCAGTTATATATTCAGCAATTTTCCTTGGTAATACTTATGATGAGTTGATTGAAATTGCAGATATTCTACAACAATTTTATGAAGCAAATTTTGATCTATCGTTTTTACAGAATTATTACCCAACTCTTATATTTTCTGAATATATTGAAGGAAGCAGTCAAAATAAGGCATTAGAAATTTATAATGGAACCTATGCGGATGTTGACTTGGCAAACTATCGTATTGCTCAATCAGTCAATGGCAATGGATGGGAATATTGGCATGATTTTCCTTCAGGTGCGACCCTTTCATATGGTGATGTATGGGTAATTACAACTAATCAAGCAGACACGACTTTGCTAAATGTTGCAGATGAAATTCTTTCTTATCCAAGTGTTGTGCATTTTGACGGAAATGATGCAAGGGGATTAGAAAAAACAACTGATGGTGGTCAAACATGGGAACTTATAGATGTCATTGGGCTTCCTGATGAAGATCCTGGTGATGGATGGGATGTTGCTGGAATACCTGATGCAACGAAAGATCATACATTAGTAAGAAAGGATTCTGTGTTTAAAGGAAATATTGACTGGACAGCTTCTGCTGGAACTAACTCTGACAACTCAGAATGGATAGTTTATCCTGAGGACACCTTTGAATATCTTGGCTTTCATGCAGAGGGTGGAATCCCTCCAACTACATTTGTAAGTACAACACAAGGAACTATTGATTCCTGTCGAGTGGGTGCAGCAATTAATTTTGAGTTATACGCACTACCCTTTGTAGAATATTATAAATACCGTCTTGTTTATTATGAAAAAACAACTGCAGATTCTATGATTATTGAATGGGATGAGGATGTGGTGTTAGATAGTACAGAGTGGCATTCTACTGAGGAATATGAAAATCCTGATGAGGTATTATTAATGGCATACTATCCTGATGGGAATCCTTATGGAAAACCATATTTACTAGTAAATGATTTTAATGAAGTTACTCAAATACAAGTTAAAGCAGTTAATTATGCGGGAATGGAAGATCCTGATTATGCATCAATGACTTTTTTTGTAAGAGGGCATTTCACACCAGAAACTAGACCATTTATGAGTTCCTGGGAACTTGGTGAAGACCCCCAAATGGATATTTTACCACATATTTATGTTCTTGGAGAATATACTTATCTGACATACGCTATAAATGAAGAAATACCTTATGAGATTGTATCAAGTGAATATCATTGGGCAAATCAATTTTATATGGATATAAATGGAGTTCTCTCTGCAATCTGGTCTGATGATATTGAAGTCTATATGAATTGGGAATATTATGGAGAATATATATATGATCCAAGAACAGGTACTAAACAACTTGCAGAATGGACATTTTATTATGATGAAAACTTAGAGGAGTATCAACAATATTTTTGTGATATTGAATATATGGAAATTCAATTAGATGGCAGTGCAGATGGTTTACCACCAATTGGGACTATTATTATCGACTCTACAAGTGGCGAAGAATGGATGAGAATCCCAATCTATGAGGAACAATCATGTATATTATCTGATATATTATCAGGGCAACATTTATTGAAGATTAGGGCTATTGATCTTCAGGGGCATATTGGTCCAACTCCAGAGATACTTGAATTTGAACTTTGTGAAAGAATTGAAGCAGATGAGAAAGAAGGTGTTCTTCTTGTAGATGATACCGGTAACCAACCAATATTTGCTTATGAAGACTCTGTTGATATATTCTACAATAATCTTCTTTTGGATTGTTCCGAAGACATTGTTACATTTGATTTGCGTGATAATCCTCCTTTAGATTCTACTGGTACTCCTATCTATATACGAAATAAGGAACTAAGACATGATAATCTCGCACCTTACTTTGCACCCTCTGATATTCAGGATTATAAACTTATAATATGGCATTCTAATAATCCAAAAAAGTTCTATTATGATATTACACAAATTCACTTGATACATCACTATGACTTATTAAGTTTCTATCTCGACAGTGGTGGTAATCTCGTATTTTCTGGTTGTGCAAAGATTTGGGATACCAATATTGCCAGAACAAACTTTTTACAAGATTATGCTGGATTGTCAGAAAGTTCTTCAATTCTGAATGATATAGTCGAATCTAATGGGTGGTATTGGGGTAATCCAAGCCCTACAAATTCTATGTTCACAGGGACGAATGGTGTTGTTGATTTTTCTAATATTGATTCTTTAAGGCTAAATCTTCATCTTTTAAATTGGTCTGATCTTAATCCCAATCTTTATAATTACTTCCCAGAATATTTTCCTTTTAATTCCTATTTAGGAGCCATTGGAAATATTACATTTCTGGAGTTGGAAAATGGAGAACCAATCTTTACATGTATACCTTCCTCACTTCCTGAACATCAAATCTTTGCTGGAGCATGTGTTGGGTCTAAGTATAGAAAAGAACCTGGAGTAACTGGAAATACATACATTTTAGGATTTCCTTTATATTATATTCAATTAGATGATGCAAGGCTATTTATTAATAAGGTCTTTGATGAAATTGATTCCTTATGGTCAATTGATGATGAAGGTCAACTATCTTATGTTTCAAATGTTCTATTCCAAAATTATCCCAATCCAATGCGAAGCTCAACCACAATTTCTTTCTCACTTCACCGCAAAGGCACAGAGAATGCAGAGATAAAAATCTATAATATTAAAGGTCAATTAGTGACACAATTGCCAATCGTCAATTCCCAATTAAATTGGGAACAATTGTCAATTGAATGGGACGGAACTGATAAGAACAACAAATTTGTATCATCAGGTATTTACTTCTATAGATTGGAAACAGAAAATTACCAATCTTCTGTTAAAAAGTTGCTCCTTTTGCGATAGTATTTTGATGAATTAGCTTTAGAAGACGGCATTTAAAGTTTATCAAAAGGCTGAATGTCGTCTTTTTTTCATATCTTTAATAAAAAATGTTCCGCAATCGTTCCAATTATGAATTCTTCATGCACAAATGAGGACATTTTTATTACATGAAACTTCCAAAACTTGACAACAAACATAATAAAACAATTGAAATATAAAATATTATTTTTACAGAATGCCACCATAGCTCAGTGGTAGAGCAACTGATTCGTAATTAGTAGGTCGTGGGTTCAAATCCCGCTGGTGGCTCCATTATTAAGTAATGAATTGCACGCTGAAAAACACTGATTTAAGATGCGGATTAACGCTGAAAGATAAATATTATTGTAATAAAAAAGAAATGAAAATAATTTTATCAGAGCTCATCTGCTTTCTCTTGCGTTTTTCAGTGTCGAATTTTGAAAATGAATCCTTATAAGAAAAAACTGATTTCATTTCGTTCTAAATACTTTCTAATAAAAGCATTTGAAAGTCTTTTACTGCTTTTATCTATCATTATTATTTTATTGGTTTCCTCAAATTTTCTTATAAACATATTCGAAAATAATTATTCTTCTTTAAAGCTAATAGTAGTTATTTTCAAATTACTTTCCCTTATTGCAATCATATTTTGTGTCATTAAAAGCATTTCTAATTATCATTCTTTAGAATATATAGCAAAGCATATATCAAATATCTTTCCAAAGCAAAACGAAGTAATTCTCTCCAGTTTGGAATTAGAAAAAGCAAAAGGTAAATTACATTACTCTGATGAAATAATAGATGCTAATATAGATTTAGCAAATAAGATAGCAGACAAAATTAAGTTTAAAGATGTATTTCACAATAAAACATTATTTCAATTGATTAAGATTTTTTCATTTGTATTTGTAATATTTCTAATTTCTTTTTTTATAGATAAAAATTCTTTTTACACTTCATATTCAGCTATAATTGATATAGAAAGATTTGCACCAAAATATGATACTGAAATTCATATAACGCCCGGAAATATAATCTTACTTAAAGGTAGTAGTCAAAAAATTCAAATAGAAAATTATTATTCTGAATTGTCATATACTTTCAATTATGAAATTAATCGTAGATGGAAATCTGTCAATATAACAAAAAAATATTATACTTTATATAACATTGATGATAGCCTAAAATATTATGTTCAAAATGAATTTGCTCAATCAGATACATTCATAATAACAGTATTGGAGAAACCAACTATAAGAAAATTATCTGTTTACTATACATTCCCTGAGTATTCAAAACTTTCTAATAAGATTGAAGAAGAATCATCTGGAAATATCATTGCATTAAAGGGAACCAAAATCAAATTTGAATTATTGGTGAATAATAGCCTTCAGGATTATCGTATTATTTTTTCTGATGGTCAGACAAGAAAATTAGAAAAGTTTAATGATTTTCAATATTCAGTAAGTTTCATAATAGATAAAAGCTTATCATACCATTTTTATTTGGAAGATATCTTACATAATAAAAATCATCCAATTGAGCGCACGATATATGCTGAAGAAGATTTCCCTCCACAAGTTGAGATTATTTTTCCAGCAGAAGATAAAATTTTAGCACAGAATCTTAAAGAAGATATTGGATTTATCGCATCAGATGATTTTGGAATCAGTGAACTCCAAATTACATTCAAAAAAAATTATGAAGAATATGATTTCCTCCCGATTATATCAGGAATACAAAAAGATATTGAAGGAACTTCAATTAAAGGCACTTATACATTTGATGTAAATAATTCAAATCTTTTACCCGGTGATGTAATTTTTTACTATTTATTAGTATATGACAATTGCACTATTCCAGAAAGACAAACCGGTAAATCGAAAATTTATCTGTTGAAGTTTCCTTCTATAGAAGAATTATATAATGAAATTCATAGAGAGCAGGAGGAAAAATATCACAACTTATCAGAAAATCTTGAACAAGCTCAAAAGACAAAAGAAAAATTTGATGAGTTAAGACGAAAATTTCTTAAAACCGAAGAATTCGATTGGGAGGAAAAAGAGGATTTAAAATCTATCCTTAAAAAACAAGAGGAATATGCAAAAAAAGCAGAACAAACTGCAGAGGATTATAAAAAATTCATTGAGCAAATTGAAAAGAATAGAGCAGTGTCAAATGAAACTCTTGAAAAACTGAAACAAATTCAAGAAATAATGGAAGAGATATCCACACCTGAACTTAAAGATGCAATGAAGAAGCTCCAGGAAGCCATGCAAAAAATTACCCCAGAACAAATGAAAGAAGCTTTGAATAATTTTAAATTATCACAAGAAGAATTTCTAAAAAAGTTAGATGAAACTTTGAGTCTTCTTAAAAGTATAAAATTAGAACAGGATATGCAAAAATGCCTTCAACAAGCTGAGGAACTGGAAAAATTACAAGAAGAATTGAATAAGAAAACTAATGAAATGATTGAACAAAATGAAAATCTAAATAAATTATCAAACGAACAAAAAGATATTTCAGATAAATACGATAATCTTAAGAAAAACCTAGAAGAATTAATTAAAGAACTTACTGAAAATAAAGAATTACTTGCGGCTAAAGAATTGCAAAAAGCACTTGAACAAGCTGCACAAGACAATCTCTCGGAAAATCTGGAGCAGGGAATACAACAATTACAAGCAAATAATTCTCAAAATCTGCAATCTATGCAGAAAAGCATAAAAGGGAGTTTTTCTCAATTGAAGGAGTCAATCCAGATTGCACAAAATAAAATGCAATCTGCTATGCAGGGAAAATTCCAATCTTTAATTGAAAAGGCTTTGTTTGAACTAATTTATTTCTCTGAAAAGCAAGAGAAAATCTTAGATAGTAAATATACTGCTTATGACATCTTAGATACCGAAGTAGCAATGTATGACGGAATAAAGAACACAATAAATCAGCTTTATAGTATTCCATTAATAATGCTTAGTATAAGTCCAAAATTTCCTGCTCATACTGCAGAAACTTTTAATAAATTTGAACAAATGTTTGAACAAATAAAAGATAGACGCAACTATAATGTCCAAAAGGATAAACAGGATATTTATGTTTCAATTAATAGAATGATAATTGATCTTTTGCAATCTCAAAACCAGATGCCTCAAGGTGGGGGAGGGGGCATGCAGCAATTGCTTCAACAACTTCAACAGATGTCTGCAGGACAGAGTTCTATTAATTTATTAACTCAGGCACTTTTTGAACAGATGCTGATTCAACAGGGTCAGAGATTAACTCCAGGGCAAAGAAATACGTTGAATAGAATCGCTGCAAATGAAAGGGAAATAAAAGAAAATTTAGAAAGAATTTTGAAAGAATTTCCAGAAGCTGAAAAACTACTCGGTAATCTTGAAAATATTAAAGATGATATAAAAGAAGTTTTGAAGAAACTTGATAAAGGTATCATTGATAAAGATTTAATTGAGAAGCAACAAAGAATTCTTTCCAGACTTTTGGATGCCCAAAGGTCTATTCATCGGAGAGATTTTAGCAAAAAAAGAGAATCAAAAACCCCAGAAGAACAAGAATATCAAACCCCGGATTCATTAAGAATTGATATTGAACATATTCAAGTAAAAGATATTCTGAAATTTATTAATGAAAATTATCCTGAAGAATATCACCGTCTAATCAAAGAATATTTTGAAAGAATACAAAATGAAAAATAAGATATTTTTATTTATATTTATTATAGTATATTTAGCAATTTCTCCTAAATTATATTCTTATAAAGATAAAGATTTTATCAGAATAAAACTCAATCAAGCCAGGAATTTTGAAAGGCAAAAAAAGTTCTCTATCGCAGAAACAATGTATCAAGAACTTAATTCGCAATTTCCGCACAATCAACAAGTTATACAGAATTTATCAAGCTTCTATCTTAACCAAAAGAATTTTGAAAAACTGCAAACTCTTCTTGATAAAGAGACAAATTATTTAAGTCAGGAATTTATATCTCTTATTCGAATAGAAATGTATATTAAGATGAATAGCCTTAACAATGCTGAAAAAGAAGCATCCAATTTAATTAATAAAAACAAGAAAAATCTAAATATATATCATAAAATAGCATCAATTTATAGGAAAAATTCACTTTTTGATGAAGCACTTGATTTGTATGAAACTGCAAGGAAATTATCTAAAAATCCAAAATTATATGCTTTAGAAATGGCTATGCTCTATCAATATCAAATGAATTTCCAGATGGCAATTGATGAATATCTAAATATGCTTGATAAAAATTCTTATAATCATATAAAATATAGATTAGAAAAGCTAAATATTTCTAATGAAGTTATAATTGATGCTCTAAATCAAAGATTGCATATTACAAAAAATATTCTAATTAAGTCTCTTTTAGGAGAGTTTTTACTCAGGGATAAAGATTATGACCAAGCTTTTGATATTTTCAAGGATTTAGGTGAGGATGCTTTGATTAAATTTGCTGAAATTTGTGAGAAACAGGGCTTATTTTCTTTAAGTATAAAAAGTTATGAAACAATTATACAGAAGACTTCCAATTTAATATTACAACTTTTAGCTTATAATAAGATAGGGGATCTTTATTATAAATTGCACGAATATGACTCGGCATATAACACATATAAAAAAATTATTGATTTGTATAGTAACAATAAAGGTAACATTTCTTATGATATTTTGATAAATGCTTTGAGTAATTTATCTAAAATTGAACTTTTTCAGAATAATTCTCCAGAAAATGCAAGAGAGTATATAAAAGAAGCACAAAAATTTGCATTTCATCCCAAATATTCCACAAATCTATCTATCTTGCTTGCTGATAGTTATTTATATGATAATCATTATGCAGATGCTATTGCAATTTATGAGAATATATTAAACAATCCTAAGTTAGACTTCTCAATCTATTCATTAATAAAATATAAGTTATATCTTACTTATATTTATTCTCAAGAGTTTAATGAGTCAGATTCTTTATTAGAAGATTATATGTTACATAATGAAGAAAGTATATATTTAAATGATATGATTACATTAAATAAATTATTAAGTATTTCAAAAAATGTATCTATATCTAATGATTCTATTAACATAGAAAATGAAGTTATTAATTTTCTTAAATCAATTATTATATCAAATATAACTGAAACAGAACTTATTTATGAACATATTATCTCTTCTTGTAGTGATTCAATATTTACAATATATTTGAAAACAAAAATGGCAGATTATTATTTTGATAACTTACAATATTATAAATCTTTAAATATTTTTCTTGAGTTAGCAAATAAAAATAATAGTATTTATAATGATTATTTTGAAAAAAGGATTGGAGATTGCTATTATAATTTAGAAAATTATGAGTTAGCAATAGAAAATTATAAAAGATATTTAATTGATTTTCCTAATGGATCTTATGCACCTGAGGTTCGGAATAGACTAAAAGAGCTTCAGGTATGATGTATGATAATATACATTATGTAAACTTATAGATGTTTTGGCAACCAATTAATATAAGGAAAGATAGTAACTCCTCCCCCATTGTATAAATTTTCTTGACATTCTATTTTATAAAGTAATTTTATAAAAAATTATATAAAGGATTCAATATGAAAAGTATGACTGGTTTCGGGATAGCAGAATTAACAAAAAATGGTATAGATTTAAAAATTACAGTAAAATCTTTAAATGATAAATATTTATCTGTGAAATGTAAAATTCCAAAAGAGTTTCCTGAATATATATCTTATAGAATTGAAAGGATGATTACAGAACTTCTTAGAAGAGGTAGTGTTTTTATTACTGTATATATGATTGAAAAAAAGGAGATAATTCAAAAAAAATTATTAAAAGACGATTTAATAAGAAACTATTTGGATCAAATTAAAGTTATTTCAAAGAAATTTGATTTAAAGCCGAATATTTCAATCTCTGATATTTTTAGTTTAGAAAAGGTCTATAAATCCCCCATTGAAGAATATGATCCACAGGAATTTTTAGAATTGATTCTTGATTTAGTAAAAAAAGCAGTTCAAAGACTAATAGAAGTACGACAAAAAGAAGGTGAGGATTTGGAAGAATTTTTTATAAAGTCTATTAATAGAATTGAAATATCATTATCTACTATTGAGTTATCAATTCCTAATTATATACAAGAATTAAAGACAAAAACAAGTAATCGAATAGAAAAGATTTTAGAAAATTATATAAAAAAAATTGATGAAGATAAAGTAATTTCAGAAGTTACATATCTCTATGAAAAATCAAATATAACTGAAGAGATTGTCAGATTTAAAAGTCACTTAAATAAATTTTGGGAAATAATTTCTATAAAGGACCAACCTGTCGGACTTTCAATGATATTTGTGATACAGGAGATGCAAAGAGAAATTTCAACAATATCAGCAAAATATAACAATATTTCAATTTTTCCAGAAATTTTAAAGATAAAAGAAGAAATTGAAAAATGTAAAGAACAAGCATTTAATGTCGAATAATAATAAGAATCCACCCATTGTGAAAAAACCGATATTTTCTTGGATATCATTCCCTATTGTTGAATTTCCAATAAAAACTTTATTTGTTTTTGCATTCTTTATACTTGCAGCAGTATTTGTCTTTACAATTACACATAATTTATTTTGGGTAATATTATCATTATTTTTTCTTTTCTCTTCCCTATTTTCATATTTTGTGCCCACTTATTATGAATTTTATGATGATTTTGTTTTCATTAAGGTTTTATTGTTTAAACGGGAAAGAAAATATTCTGAGTTCAAATGTTTTTATGCTGATAAAAAAGGTGTAATGCTTAGCACCTTTGCTCGACCAAGAGGGCTCGATAGATTCAGAGGTCAGTCTATCAGATTTACAAAAGAGCAAAAAGAAAGAGAAGATATCCTGAATTTTCTTGAGGAAAAGATCGGGAACCGTTTCTAATGCCCAAGAAAAAGAAATCTGAGTTAATACTTAATTTCCTTCGTAAGAATGCAAACAAAGAATTCACAATCAGAAAATTAGCAAAGATATTTAGAATAAAAAAGCAAGATTATGCCAATTTTTTGATAACATTTTCTATATTAGAGAAGAATAATAAAATAGTAAGAAAGAACAAAAAGTATCACTCTCCACCTATTTACAAAAAAATTATTGGTACTTTTGATGCCTCTGCTTTGGCAAATAACTATTCTTTTGGGTTTGTAAAGACCGATGAAGAAGATGTTAAAATCTTTGATAGAGATTGTCTGAATGCTTATCATAACGATATAGTTGAATTTATTATCATAAAGCGAAATTATCGAGGAGCAACTGGAAAAATCTTGAAGGTCATTGAACGAAAAAATGAATACATAATTGGAAATATAAATAAATTAAATGGAAAAATATTCCTCATTCCTGATAATCCCAAAATTGATAATTATATTGAGTTGATAGATTTATCAGTAAATCAGGGTGAGTATGTGGATAAAAAGGTTACAGTAAATATCACAAACTGGGGAGACCGTACAAAAAATATACTTCCTAAAGGGAAAGTTTCCGAGATATTGGGAGACGCAAACGATCCAAATATTGATTTTCTATCGGTATTAAAACAATATGATCTTCCTGAAGATTTCTCAAAATATGTTGTTGATGAGTCATTAGAATTTCATGAATATATTGATTCAACGGAGATTGCAAAGAGAAAGGACTTCAGAAACCTCATAACTTTTACAATTGATCCGATTACAGCAAAAGACTTTGATGATGCAATTTCTTTTGAGGAGACATCAGCAGGATACAAACTTTATGTACATATTGCTGATGTTTCACATTATGTTGAAGTTGACTCCCCTATCTTCAAAGAAGCTTTCGAAAGAGGGACAAGTGTTTACCTGCTTCAAAATGTGATACCAATGCTACCTGAAAAACTTAGTAACAACCTATGTAGCTTAAAATCCGGAAGTGATAGACTAACAGTTTCTGTAATTGTTGAATATGATAAAAATTTTAATCGAATGAACAGAGAATTGGTTCTTTCCATAATTAGAAGTGATTCGAGACTAAACTATCAACAGGTGGATCATTTATTTGAAGAGAGTGAAAACATTGAACTCAAACAAGAAATCCAGGAAATCTTATTTAAAATGCGCCCTTTAGCCAATTACCTTACTCAAAAAAGGTATGACCGAGGTAGTCTTGATTTTGACCTACCAGACTCTGAATTTGAATTTGATGAAAATGGAAGTCCTGTAAATATTTTACGGACTAAGGAAACAGAAAGTCATCTACTGATTGAAGAATTTATGCTTGAAGCAAATCAATATATTGCAGAATTAATTGCAAAAAAATGTAGTTCTGCAATCTTTCGTATTCATGAACCACCTGAACCTGCCAAAATGGGTGAATTTGCTTTGTTAGTAAGATCATATAATTATAATTTAAATTTCGTTCATAAGAACCAGAACTTAGCATTAAAGCAATATTTGAATTCTATAAAAGATGAAAATCATCACAGAGTTTTTGATAACCTACTTTTAAGAAGTCTTATGAAAGCAAAGTATTCTTATAGAAATATCGGACACTTTGGTTTAGCATTAAAATCATATACTCATTTTACATCCCCGATTAGAAGATTTCCAGATCTTATTGTTCATCATCTTCTTAAACAATATGTCTTTGAATGGTCAACAGCAAAATTTTCATTACAAGAAATCAAAACATTTGCTCAAAGGTCATCAGAAATGGAAGTAGTTGCAATGAATGCAGAAAGAACTTTAGGAAATTTGAAGAAAAACAGGTTTATGAAAGAAAATATTGGTAAAGATTTCAAAGCTTTAATTGTAAATTTTAATAATAAAAATATATTTGTTGAATTGGATAAATACCCTATTGAGGGATTTATTCCTCTATCATCCATAACTGATGATTTTTATCAGTTTAATAATAAAAAATATTGTGTAGTTGGGACAAGGAAAAGCCGCAAGTTTTTCTTATGCCAGAAGGTTCAAGTAAGGGTAAAAAAAGTTGAACACAAAATTGAATTTGAGCTGGTTTGATAAATATCATTTGAGAATTTTATGAAAGAAGAAATTGAAGAACAAAAGATCGTCAGTTTATGTAAGTTGAATAATAGCTTGCAGTTAGATGCAATATCTGAAGTTCTGAAAGAGAATAATATCCCTTTTAGCTTTAAAAGAAAAGGTCTTTTTATTGGAAGATATTTTGAATACAGTGATAAAAAATCATATATTGAAATAATGGTTTTTAGAAAGGATAAAGAAATAGCGTATGAACTGATTGAGCTAATTATGAAAACTCTTTCTTTAGAATAAACCTAACCTGGACAAGCCCCCAGTTAAATAGAAAAGAAAATTTAACGGGGCGGGCAGAACCAAACAGGAAATATTAATCAGTAATAAAGCCAATAATTTCTTCCCGACAAGTCGGGACTAATGTCAAATAAAATGACAAAGCCCTCACCCCGTTAGATAAAGGATTTATATTTTCCAATTTAGGTTCTAACACCTTCCTACTCTAATAAAGTTATAATTCCTACCATCTTTACTATCTAACGGGGCAAGAATGTCAAATCATGCCAAAACAAAATCTCCGAAGACTAATCCTTTTATATTTGGTATTTGATATTTGTCCGCCAGCTGGCGGATTATTAGAAATTAGTCCCGATAGGTCGGGAGTAATTAGTCATTTAAATAGCCTTTATAAAAGAATCTCAAGGCAGAATAAAAATATCTTGCCCGTTCTCCGTCCCGATATAATCGGGACTACGAAGGGTGAACCAAAAATTACCCCAGTTAAATAGAAAATAAATTTAACAGGGCAGGCACGAATTTTATTGATAAGATACTAATTTAAAACTGAGTTATTGTCATTACTTTCAAGAATTCAATTATATCTTATGTATAGCAAGATTTTTGAGGTCTTCAATTGATTCTGCAACAACCTCTGAAAGTGTTGGATGAGCATAGACGATTTTCTCAGCTTCCTTAATAGTCACACCATTACTAATCAAAATTGCACCTTCTGCTATTAGCTCAGTGGCATGTGGACCAATAATATGCATTCCAACTAATTTTTGACTTTCTTTATCTGCAACAGTTTTAACAAAACCAAATGTATTTCCCAAACATAGTGCTTTGCCATTAGCAGTAAAAGGAAATTTCCCTATAAGGATTTCTTCAAATTTATCCCTTGCTTGTCTCTCGGTTAAGCCAACGGAACCTATTTCTGGATTGGTGAAAGTACAACGAGGTATATTTTCATATATTAATTTTTCTGTTTTTATGTTATTCCCCTCTAATTCATTTCGTATTATTTCAGCAGTGATTAAACCCTGCTTGCTTGCTGTGTGTGCTAAAAGCATTTTACCAGTTACATCCCCTATCGCAAAAATATTTGGAAGGTTTGTTTCGAAATTATTATCTATTTTTATAGCACTACCATCATTTTCAAGATAACAATTTATAAATTCAATATTGCATTGAGGAGTCCTTCCGATACTTATTAGAACCTTATTTGTTACAACAGTTTTACCGTTGGAAAGCATTAGATGTATTTTATCATTGATTTTCTTATAGCCTTCTACAGCAGTATTCAAATGAATTTTTATACCAGATTTTTTTAAAGCTATTGCAAGTCTTTTGGATATTTCAATGTCTTCTGTATTTACTAAACTTGGTAAAAATTCAATTATTTCAACCTGTAAACCCAATTGTGAAAAAATTGATGCAAATTCACAACCAATTACTCCTCCACCCACAACAGCCAATTTTTCAGGGAGTGTTTCCATCTTTAGTATATCTTTGGAAGAAAGGATATTTTCACTGTCAAATATCAAAGTAGGTAGTTCCTTAGGAACAGAACCTGTAGCAAGTATGACATATTTTGAATTTATTTGGGAATTTTCTGTTAGGATTGTGTAGTCTTCATCGTTTTGTTGAATTTTGGTGACTTTTTCATATATGACAGGTATATTTCGTTTTTTGAAAATGAATTCAACACCTGAAACAAGTTTATTAACTACTTCATTTTTTCGATTGAAAATCTTCTCATAATTAATTTTTGGATTTTGCAGAGAAATGCCAAATTCGCAAGCTTGCTTACATTCACTAAATAAATCAGCAACTTTAACAAGTGTCTTTGTCGGAATACAACCCCAATTCAGGCACACTCCACCAAGTCTTTCTTTTTCAAAAACTACTACATCAATTCCATATTGTTTTAATCGTATTGCAGTTACATAACCTCCAGGACCTCCGCCAATAATTGCTACCGTATAATTCTTCAATCTTTCCTCCTGAGAAAAATTCATTACCACAAAGACTCAAAGACACAAAGTAATTATTTTATAATTTCACTTTATTTAGATTTGGGATAAACCCATCCCCAATTAAATTGGGGATACCCACAAGTTGTGGGATGGGTAGAAACAGGTTTATCCTGTTTCAGCATAACAAGAGAGATCCATTCTACGAAGCCCGCCTGCCAAGCCTTGGCGGGCAGGGATGAACTCGCCTACTCTAAAAATTATCAATAATAGTCTTATATATTTTCATGCTCCTTTGTGTCCCATCCTCTAATCAAATTGAGGATTTTGAGCATTTATGTCTCATATTTTTTAAGTAATTCATTGCATATTCTGCGGTGAAAACATTTTTGCCTATTTTGGGTTTCATATTTTGATATTTGAAAAACCATTTCTTTAACTCCTTTTTAAATTATTTTCATTACCTTTGAGAATATTTATAATGATGAATCATTTCTTTTTTTATCAACTTTTTTTGATTCAATTTGAAAACCGATTTTTTTTCTTGGAATTTTTTTTGGAGTCATTAACTTACGAATAGTGTTTATTAAATGTACTATTGCTTTATCATGGGTTTCTACTTTTTGTTCAATTTTATTTAATTTAAAAACCATTTCTTTATTTGAAGAAATCATTTTCCTCAATCGTATAAATGCTCTCACCACATAGACACTTACAATAATTGCGCGTTCAGAATTTAATACTGAAGCTATCATAACTGCTCCATGCTCAGTAAAGACATATGGCAAATATGGTGAATATTTAAGATTAGAGAGGTGGTCACAAATTGTGACCAGCTCTGATTTCTCCTTTTGGTTCAATTGAAACATAAAATCAGGAGGAAACCTTTTACTATTTCTTTTTACTGCTTGATTCAACTTTTTTGTAGTTACCCCATATATTTTTGCTAAATCAGCATCAATAATAACATTTTGATTTCTAATCTGCAAGATAAGATTATCTATATGTTCAGAAGGAATTAATGATTCTTTTTCATACATATTTTAAAGTCAAATAAGAAAATAATACTAAATAATGTCTGTCCGTAAACTCACTGTTTGTAGAACGACCTTCCAAGGTCGTTAAAGTAAATAGGCTTAAAATATGCCTTAAGAAAACGAGCTAAGAACCTCGTTCTACATTTACGGACAGACACTAAATAGTTTTCATAAATTAGAAATTTCTGAGAATGGAAATACTAAAGTACATTCAATCATCTTGATTTATTTTCCCAACAATATAATTCCCAACCTTGGCTAAAGCTACATAATTTTCATCATCTGGAATTGATAATAATTGTTCCAAATTGGGATTTTCATTCTGCCAGGAGTACTTCACTTCTCCTATAAAGATTGTATGGTCACCACTTCGGATTTGAGTTATAGTTTTGCATTCAAAATTTGCAACGGCATCTATCAAAATCGGTATATCAGATAATTTTCCTCTTTTTACTTTTATATTAAACTCCTCAATTTTATTAACATTCATTCCTGTTTGTGTTCCGCATTGTAGAACCTGTTCAGCCATTTTTGTTGAAGGAATTGAAAGAACAAATTTTCTATTTTCAGATAGAAGTTCATGTGAATATCTTGTAAGTCCTACTGAAATTGCAAACATAGGCGGTTGGATAGAAGTCCTCATAAACCAACCAAGAGTAATAATATTTGCTCCCCTATTTCCTGATTTTGAAACCACTAAAGCTAGACGAGAAGGCCTGTCCATTCTTTTTACTGCATTTTTATAATCACATTGTATCATAATAATCCCTTTCTTTTCCTGATAAAAAGTTCTAATGAGATTAAGAAAATAGCAATCACCGGAATATACCATTTTTTCCATAATTCAAGTTCATTTGTTGATATGACTTGCTTTTGTTCTCTTTGTAAGGTCAAAAGTTGTTCAAAATCTTCTTCAGTTTCAATTATTTTCCCGTCAGTTTGTGATGCAATAAATGTTAGAAATGATTTATTGATTCCAGTAGAACTTTCTTCAAGGGGAATAGATTCAATCAGGAATTCACCCTTAGAAGTTATCAAATTATTTCCTAACACACATTCAGCTTGAAAATTGTATTTCCCTTTTCCTAAACCGTCAATTGTTGTGATATATTTATTATTTTTCTCGGTTAAGTATTTCTCTATTATTTCATCTGCCTTTTTTATTTTCAGTAGGATATCCTGTCTTGAAATTGTATTCATCTTTTCATCGAAAATAAGAGCCGAAAAATCTACTGGCTCACCTTCCATATACTGGAGTTTATTAGTTGTGCATAGAAAACGCTTTCTAATATCAGTATTGATAAACCAGTTTACTATTGAGTTAAAGAATTCATCAAACCATTCATTTTCTATGTCTTCCCACATTTTCCAACGATAGAAATCATTTCCAGCAAACATTAAAACATTTCCATTAAAATATGATGATAACACAATAACAGGATTCTGTGTTGAGAGGTCTGCAATAGCTAGAATTTCAACATTTTTCTTTGGAGAATAAAAATTGGCATAAATTGGTGGGAGTTCTTGCCATAACTTTCTCATTTCTTTTCCATTTCTTATAATTGAAAAAGTTTGATAATTATCTGCATTGGAGGTTAATAAAATATTTGTGTTGATTTCTTCTTTATACTTGCTTTCTACCAACGGTAATAAATCACTCAATTTTTTATCAATCCTGTCAATATAGATTAGATTTCCACCTCGTTTGACAAAATCTCTTATTTCATTATACTCTTTATCCGTCAGATTAAATTTATTTCTATTATGCATTATTAAAAGGTCAGATTGAATCAGGAAATCAAATACGGAAATATTATCATTCTCAAAATAGTATCCATCCTTCCGTTTTTCAACAAGATTGACAGTAAACTTTTCATTTTGTTTCAATACTCTATGGATAAAGGTGGCATCCCAGTTTAGTTGTGAAGTGAGAATAAGAATTTTTACTCGGTCTTTTACAACATTTAGAAGGAATTCCCTTTGATTATTCAGTAAGTTTGATTCATAACCTTGTTCTAATTCTACTGAAACCCTCATTTTTTTGAATCCAATGCTTACTGGTTTATATGAAAGCAATAACTCATCTACTTTCTGAATGTTAGGAAATTTCTTAGTGGATACTAATCTATCTTCATCCCATAATTTGATAATAATATTTTGATTATCTTGATTACTTTCCACAATTGTTTTTATCTCGGTTTCTGTATTAAGATAAACTGGATTATTAGTAATTATATCTTTTATGGATATATCAGCATATTGTGGATTCTCACCAAGAATGACAACTGAAACAGGGATATTAATCTCTTTCAGGATAGGAAAATTATTGTTATTATGGTTTAAGCCATCAGAGATGAGAATTATATCAGAGAGGTTCTGGTCTTTTTCTTTTTTCTGAATTTGATTTAAAGAAAGAAAGATATCTGTCCGTAAAGTATCATCTTCTAATCCATTACTAAAATTATAGATTTTGTAATTAATGTCCTTTTTGTTATGAAAGTCCTCTAATTTTGAGATAAATTTTTTTGAAATTGAAATTTTTGTCTCTCCATTATCAAGCATCTGATTCATACTTCCGCTTATATCAAGGGCTATTGCTGAAAAAGGATGTTGTTTTTTTCTCTTATGAAAGTGTAAGATTGGAGTTATCAGAAGTATAAGCACAATAAAGAAGAACAAAAAACGAATTACACCAAGTATCCATTTTAAAGAAGTTGAGATATGAGGGTTTGTTTTTCTATAGTAAAAAAAGACGAGAGTTGCTGATATAATAGCCAGTATAAAAAAAATCATTGCTAAATTTTTTCAGTAATTTTCAATTTTTTGATTAAATTCCTGGCAGCATTTTGTTCTGCAATTTTTTTTGAGTTGCCATTTCCTCTGGATTTGTATTTATCAACTACTTTTACTTTAACATAAAACCTTTTTTTGTGCTCTGGACCGGATTCTTCTATGATTGAATACTTGGGATTATGTCCAAATTTTGCTTGTGCCCACTCTTGTAAGAAACTTTTGAAATTTTGAAATTCTTCAAGATTTAGTTCCTCATCCAAATTATTTAATATCAAATTCTCAATTACATATTTAGTTTCCAAATAAGTACTATCCAAAAATATCGCTGCAAAGAGTGATTCCATTGCATCTGAATTAATTGAAACATTTTTTCTTAACTTACTCTTTAACCCATCATTACCAATAAGAATATATTTGCTAAGTTCAATTTCCTTGGATTTATTATATAAAAAATTTTTACTAATAATCTTAGAACGCATTTTCGTTAAGTTGCCCTCATTTTCATTTGGATATTTGTTATATAGAAATTCAGTAACAATTAGTTCTAAAACGGAATCACCTAAAAATTCCATTGTTTCAGATTTATCGCCAGAGGGGAATTTATTTGTTATAGCTTCTTTTAAGAAAGACCTGTGTGTTAAAGCGTCTTCTAAAAATTTTCTATTTTTGAATGAATAGTTTATTTTATGTTCTAAATTGTTAAGAGATTTTTTCCACTTATTTATTCTTTTATACTTTTGAGCAATTATTTTTTCAGGAAAAGAATTTTCATTTTGATTCATATTTGGAATGGATTAACCATAAAATCACTAATGTTATTTAAAAAAAATTTTAGATTCTTCGTATTTTAGTATAAACAAAAAGGGATATGGGTTTAGTATTATAAGTTGATAAAAAGATAGAAAAATAAGTGCAGCAGCATACAGTCCATATTTCCTTATTTCCCTATATCCTTATTTACTTTTTATATTGTATCTTATTATCTTGTTTATAGATTTAAACATATCTTTTGAAAATAAGAACAGCATTATGTCCACCGAAACCAAAAGAGTTACTCATGCCATATTCAATTTTCAAAGGGATAGTTTCTTTAGGATTATAATCCAAATCGCATTCAGGATCAGGTGTTGTAAGATTTATTGTTGGATGAATCTTTTGCTCTTGAATTGATTTAATCAGAATCGCTGCCTCTAATGCTCCAGCCCCACCAAGTGTATGACCAATCATAGATTTTGAAGAGTTAATTTTCAATTTGTAAGCATGATCTCCAAAAACTGCTTTTATTGCAGCAGTTTCGCATTTATCATTAAGTGGAGTTGATGTTCCATGAGCATTGATATATTGAACATCTTCTGGTTGAATCCTTGCATCTTGAAGAGCATTTTTTATCGCTAGAGCACCCCCTGCACCACCCGGAGCAGGCATTGTAACATGAAATGCATCACAAGTAGCACCATATCCCGCCATTTCTGCATAAATCTTAGCTCCTCTTTTTTTTGCATGCTCATATTCTTCTACAATAATTGTAGCAGCACCTTCAGAAAGCACAAAACCATCTCTTTCTAAATCAAAAGGTCTGCTTGCAGTTTCAGGGGAATCATTTCTAACTGATAGAGCCCTCATAATTGAAAATCCAGCAAGAGTTAATGGAGTTATTGATGCTTCGCAACCACTGGAAATCACAACATCTACTGTTCCAAATTTTATAGCTCTATATGCTTCACCAATAGCATTAGCACTTGAAGCACAGGCAGAAGTGATATTAAAATTTATTCCTCTTGCATTAAAGTGAATTGCAATTATTCCTGCTGCGATATTTGAGATCATCATAGGAATAAAAAATGGGCTGATTCTACGAGGACCTTTTTTTATAAACACTTCTGTTTGTTGTTCAAAAGTTTGCATACCCCCAATACCACTTCCAGTAATAACTCCCATTTTTTCTGGATCAATAGAGGTTAAATTTGCATCATTCATTGCCTGGATTGATGAGGCTAAAGCATAATGACAGTAAGTATCCATTCTACGAGCTTTTTTTCTATCAATATATTCATTCACATTGAAATTCTTTACCTGACCAGCAATTTTGGATGCGATATTTTCTGTATCAAAAATCTCAACTTTAGAAATACCAGACTTCCCCTGACAAAGGTTTTTCCATGTTTCTGTAATACTATTCCCTAAAGGATTTATTGTGCCCAATCCTGTTACAACAACTCTTCTGGGTTCCATTATTCTTTCCTTTCAAAAAAGAGTTAAACCCACATTCCTGTCTATGTCGTTAGTTAATTTTGAGGGCATAATGAGAGTAAAATAGACAGCAGACAGGTCTGTGGGGTATAATTATTTTAATTTCTCTTCCAGATATTCAATCGCTTTGCCAACTGTAGTTAAATTCTCTGCTTCTTCATCAGGAATTTCAATATCAAACTCTTCTTCAAATTGCATAATCAATTCAACAGTATCCAAAGAATCTGCTCCAAGATCTTCAATAAAAGCAGCTTTATCTGTAATCTCGTCTTCGGTTACACCTAATTGGGTTGCAATGATTTCTCTTACTTTTGCTTTGATGCTTTCTTCCATTTTTTCTCCTTTTTAGATAGTAAATTAGTAAACTGGTAAATTGGTAAATTGGTTAATGAAATGAAATCAAATTTACTGATTCACTAATTTACTACTTTTATAACATTCCACCATCAATTATTATAGTTTGACCAGTTATATAATCTGAATCTTCACTGCATAAGAAAAGTGCTAAATTTGCTACATCTTTTATGTTTCCAAATCTTTTTAAAGGGATATTTTTAAGATAATATTCCTGGATTGTTTCTGGTAATTTATCAGTCATTTCTGTTTTTATGAAACCTGGAGCTATTGCATTAACATTGATATTTCTTGCTGCTAACTCTTTAGCAACTGATTTTGTAAACGCAATTATACCACCTTTTGAAGCAGCATAATTAGCTTGCCCAGCATTTCCTATCAAACCTATTACTGATGAAATATTAAGTATCTTTCCTTTTCTTTGACGAATCATTATCTTGGATACTTTTTGAGTAAAAAGGAATGTTCCTGTCAAGTTTACTTGAATAACACTTTGCCAGTCTTCGAGTTTCATTCTCATCAATAATTTATCATTTGTTATGCCGGCATTGTTAACAAGGATATCAATAGTTGTAAACTGCTTAATTACATTCTTTACACAATTTTCTATTTCCTGCTCCTTTGTAATATCGCATTTAATACCAATGACATTAGGATTTGATTCTTTTAATGATGCAACTGTTTTGTTAATTTCATCCTGGATTATATCGACAATAACTATATTTGCTTCATTTTCAGAAAATAGTTCTGCAATCCCTTTTCCAATTCCTCGAGCACTGCCAGTGATAATGGCAGTTTTTCCGGATAGTTTTTTCATAATTGTTTGTCCCCTATTTCATTTAGTAATTTCTCAACATCTTCAATTTTATCAATATTATATCTCTTTATATTTCTATCAATAGCTTTAATCATTCCAGAGACAATCTTGCCTGGACCGAATTCAATAAAAGTATCAACTCCATTATTTATCATAAATTCAATAGTTTCAACCCATCGAACTGGAGAAATAATTTGTTTGGTTAAATTTTCAATTATCTCTTTTGGTTCTGTTTCAGATTTTGCGGTATAATTGGATTAACTGGCTATCCTTTTAGCTGCTGCCTGATTCTCTCTAAGGACTCTTTAGCTGAAGTAACTGCCTGAGTACGGATATCCATAGACTTTATTAATCGGTCTTTGAAAGAATTTGGAAAGAATTTCTTCTCAAATTCTTCCATTGACTTATACACTTTCCCCATTTTATTATTTTTTTTCATCTTTTACCTCCGTAAAATAGTTAGCAAAGAATTGTGGATTTAATTCCGACTTAAAGTAATGCTTCCTCTTGATCCAGATAAATCCATCGCCTTTAGAAATTACAGCGACATCAATAGGACCTGCAGCTGTTTCAGCTTCAGGTGAAACTTTTCGTTTAAATAAGGTTAAATTTACAAGTGTTTCCGCCATTGTCGCAAGTTCATTTTTCGGAAGCCCTGCTACAACTTTCATAATAGGGTCAGCATAATAATTTCTTCTAAAGATTGTCATATGCTTTTGATAATCTTTAAATATTTTATTGCTCACCTGTTCCAATTTTTTTAAGAGTTCCTGCTTTTCTTTATCGTTAAATTTCCCGATATTTTCAACAATGATTTTCGGATATTTTCCGAAAATCTGGAATAAACTATCTTCCATATATCTTTGGAGATCAGGATCAACACCTTCCATAAATGTATGTACCATTTCTCTTTGAGCAAAAGGAATAATTGTAGATCCCATTTCAAAACTAATTTCTGTTGATAAATGTTTATTATATTTGTATTTCAACTTGTTATTAACTATCCCTTCAATATCGAATGACCTAAGTGAAGGAAATGTATCCTTATCTCCAAAACCAGCGATTACTGCTCCAGAAATATTAATTGGGAAAATATCTTTTGAAAATAAACTTACACTGATCTTTCTCAATTGATTCAAAGAAACAGCAGATATGGGTAATTTTTCGAAAACATCTTTTCTTGCCTTATCGATAATATCACTATATTTCTTTATTATGTCTTCAATATGAGTTTCTGGAATTGATGGTAGCATTTTAGCTTTTTCCAATTTATTATGGTGTTCTCTTATGACATTAGTTGTTATTTGTTTAACTTGGGTATTTGTAATTTCTCCCTCTTGGTCGGTAGTCGATTTTACTCTTTTTTCGATTTCTTTCCTAATAAGAGCAAAATAACTAGAAGTATTCCCGTATAGATACTCCTTTTGCTGGCGTTCTGGAAATAATGGATTATCGTTATTCAAGAACGCTATGAAATTGTCAGCATATTCTTTTAACGTGTCAAGCTTTTGCTTGCCTAATTTACTCCTATATATCTTTATTATAGTCTGCCAAGGAACACCCATAAAACTTGCACTTCCATAAACCATTATTCCCACAGGATAATATTTAGAGAGAGTAAAAAGCTTATTAGCTGAAGTAAAAACCTTTTGTTCCCATTTCCCTTCTTGCCCCATTGTAACAGCACTATCAGCTGCAAGGGCAACCGCTTCCTTATTCATTATTGCTATTTCAGCTGTCATATAATTTTCCTTTCTTATAAATATTAAATGTTATCTAAAACTTTAGGTACATCCTCAATCTTATCAATATTAAATCTTTTTGTATTTCTATTAATAGCTTTAATCATCCCGGAGACAATCTTGCCTGGACCAAATTCTATAAAAGTATCAACTCCATTATTTATCATAAATTCAATGGTTTCAACCCAGCGAACTGGAGAAATAATTTGTTTAGTTAAATTTTCAACTATTTCTTCTGGTTCTGTTTCTGGCTTTGCTTTGAAATTTGATATTATTGGAATTTTTGCGTTTTTGAAATTTATTCTATCCATTTCAGCTTGTAACCACTCAGCAGATTTAGCAATCAGTGGTGAATGGAAGGCTCCACCAACTACTAATTCTACTACTCTTTTTGCACCTGCATTTTTGCATTTTTCAATAGCTTCAGAAACCGCTTTAGTTTCTCCACTAATTACAGTCTGTATTGGAGTATTAAAATTTGCAGCTATAACAATTCCAGAAATATTATTACAAATTTCTACAATAATATCTTTGTTTAGACCAATTATTGCTGCCATTTTAAAAGGGACACCTTTACTTGCTTCAATCATAAATTTTCCGCGTTTATGAACCAAAAAAAGAGCATCTTCCCAATCAAGAACATCAGCAACAACAAGAGCAGAGAATTCACCTAAGGAATGACCAGCAACAAATTTTGGTTCAATTTCATACTTCTTTTGAAAATATTTAAACGCAAGTATACTATGCAAAAGAATGGCTGGTTGAGTATTATGGGTTTTCTTCAACTCATCCATTGGACCTTCAAACATAATGTTTTTAAGGTCATAGCCAAGTTTTTCATTTGCAATATCAAAATAGTTTTTATATTCAGAAAGAGAATAGAATTCTTTTGCCATTCCAATATATTGAGCTCCCTGACCGGGAAAAACGAAAGCAATGTTATTCTTTTTCATCTGAAAATCCTTTTTTTAGCCACGAACTACACGAATTAACACTAACAATATATTATTCATAAAATCCAATCTTTTTAAATTATTGATAATTTTCATGCTCCTTTGTGTCCCGTCCCCGATCTAATCGGGGATTCGGGACATGAATGTTTCATATGTAAATACCTTTTTGTTATTGCAATTCGGGATTAACCCGAATCTACCCATCTAAAAAAAACTAAGGGTAGCAATAGGTTTATCCTATTGCGGTAAAAAAGTGGGAATCTGTCAACTGAATTCGGCAAGAGACTCCTTCCAGAAAAAGTGTAGGGCAGGTGTCGACTCCAAAACATGTTAAATTTTCCTGCTCCTTTCAGGCTCGGCGCCTCTGTCTCGGCTTGGCACATTTAGGTTTCCAGAGCAATGGGATGACTTGCCGAGCCAAGACGGGCAGACGGGTGTGTCCCGATTTGTTTTCGGGACATGTATATTTCATTTAATATCTCAACAAAACACTACCCCATGTAAAGCCGGCGCCAAAAGCATCTAAAAGAACCATGTCACCTCGTCTAATTCTGCCATCTTCAATTGCTTCTGCAAATGCCATTGGTATGGTGGCTGATGAAGTATTTCCATATTTTTCAATATTTATGATTACCTTTTGTGGAGGAAGTTTTATTCTCCTGGCAGTGGCATCAATAATTCTCAGATTAGCCTGATGAGGAATAAGCCAGTCTATATCTTTCCCTGAGAGATTATTCCTTTCTAGAATTGTAATAGCTGCATCAGCCATTGCTTTTACAGCAGCCTTAAAAATTTTATTTCCTTCCATCTTTAATGTATGAAGTTTTTTCTTAACAGTATCAGCCGTAGCCGGCATTCGTGAACCACCTGCTGGCATATAAAGTAAGTCACCATATTTCCCATCAGCAGAGATATATGTATCGATAATTTCAGATACTTCGTCTTTTTCCGCTCTGGTAAGAATTGTTGCCCCAACTCCATCACCAAAAAGAACACAGGTGCTTCTATCTGTCCAATCTGTAATTTTTGTGAGAAGTTCAACCCCAATCACTAATGCATTTTTTGACAAACCATTTTCAATGAACAGTTTTGCAATACTTACTCCATAAATAAAACCAGTGCAACCAGCAGAGATGTCAAACGCAGGAACTGGATGGAGTCCCAACTTTTTTTGCAAAATGCATGCTGTAGAAGGAAACAAATGATCTGGAGAAATTGTCGCTACTATTATTAAATCAATATCCTTCTGCTTTATATCAACTGTTTTAAATAATTTCTCTATAGCTTTATATGACAAATCTGAAGCTGCTGTATTTTCATCAGTTATTCTTCTTTCTACCATACCTGTTCGGGTTCTTATCCATTCGTCAGATGTATCAACCATTTTTTCCAAATCAGCATTGGTTAAAACTTTTTCAGGTACATACATACTAACACCAGCAAATTTCACTTTATATTTATTCACTTATCTGCTCCTTTGTCTCCTGTCTGGCATTTGAATAATAATCCTTGATATGC
>JAGMCF010000011.1 GCA_023129415.1 Candidatus Cloacimonadota bacterium | reverse complement strand
TATTATATTTCCTTTTCTAACTCAATATAAAAAGTACCACCAAAAATTAATCTTAAAAAAGGTCTAAAGCCGAAAAACCATCTCCATAGCTCTCTTCTTCTTGTAAATTGAAACCTAACGATTTTAAACTCAGCCCGTTTTATTAAATTCACTAAGTCAACTTTATAAAATTCATGAAAATGTCTTTTGCATCTTAAAAAGTATGGTTTATGTCTTGGAGTAGTTAGAAAAAGTTTACCGTTATCTTTTAGAATTTTTCTGATTTCTAACAATAAATGTAATGGATTAAATAAATGCTCAATTACTTCAAAACAGAAAACTGTATCATAACTACCATACAACTTACCAATATCTAAGTCAATAACAATATTATCTAACTTAATTTTGTAATACTTTTCAAAATATTCTCCTTTAGGATTTCTACAACCTATATCTAATACCTTGCCAAAATCTCTATAACCAATAAAATCTGCAGTAAGTTTCGCATCCTTAACTTTATATTTAGTTTTTGGGGTATCATGCATGTATGGATTGATATATTTAGTATTAATCACTGTAACCTCACCAAAAGTGCTGGTAGTGATACTCTTGCTTTAACAACACCACTATAGGTGTTTCTCATGCTCATATTTGTCTCTCATTTCATATAATTATTTCTTGTAAATATTTCTCGTTTTTTATATATAAAACAAATTTATCATACTATCAGAAAATTTGGGACCATTATAAAGTTATGTCTTAAATCTTTATTTGATCTGAAGTTGAAAACATTCATTTTTGCTTTCAATATGTTGTTAATAATGATGTCACAATAATTTTCTTAAAGTTAATTAGAGAGTCGTATGGCTATATACATAAATCCCCCTAATTTTAATATAAACATTATTATTCTTATTATTACTAATAATAGTAAAAGATATAAATGCATATTAAAAAATATAAATGTTATTGTTATTATTAGCCCGAGGTTACCGTAAGATTCAATATACATAACTATCTTGAATATCAATGATAATATTGTATATATTTTATTCTTTTCTATAAATTCACCGTAAACTTCATCTCTTTTGTAGTTCTTTTTAGTAATGTTTCCACAATAGGTCATTTTTAGTTTATTATTTAATTCACCATAATATAGAGACAACAAATATAACATACTAACCATAAAACCAAATATAATATTAATTTCTAATGGATATGTAAACTTGAATAATCTATCAAAGGACAGAAAAGCGTTTATTCCTAATGCAATTGGCATTAGTACTTTTATCATATTAGTATTTAAATTATCAATTATACTTCCAGCAAATGATGCTTTTCCTAACACTCTAGCAATGTTGCCATCACAATATTCTAACAATATCCAAATGTATAGACATATTATTACCAATATTTTAGTGTATTTGTTTGGAAATGATAATAAAATAATACCAACAAATCCTACACAAAACGATAACAATGAAGTTTTATTTGGAGAAAATCCTACCCTCATCAGTAAATAAGTTAGATAATATGATATTGGTCGAAATAATGGTGTTATTATTCTATTCTTATCCGTGGCAGATTTAGTATTTGTTAAATTGTTCTTAATAGATTTTAATGTTACATAATTTCTATTCATATAATCTTTCTATATTATTGCGATAATAAAAGCAATTAAATCAATATTTCTCATTTCGGAAAAATGTAAATAAATTATTGAAAAATACGATAATTAGATTACATTGATTATCATATATTTAATCATTTTAAATTTAAAAACAAGGATAAAACGATAGAACCAATTCAATCATATTAAAAATTTTTAAAAGTGAAAAGTTATGTCAATAAATTTATAGTTCAAAAACATATTAGTTTTGATTCGGATATTAAGGAATTATTTCAGTAACTTAAAATAAGTTTATTAAACAATAAAGCCTATATCAAGAAAAGAAATATGATACAGGAATAAAGAATCCTCTATGATTTATTCCATATTTCTTTTTTAATGTTTTTAACTATATTTCTTTGTGTTCGTAATCAATTTGAAGAAGCAATAAGTAAATCTAGTTATTATCGCTTTCTTTAAAATACAAAATTTAATTGGTTTTACTTACATATTTTGCTTATAAAGATTATGACTTCTTTTTATACTGCACATGTAAAAAATGGAAATAAAATAAAATGTATCATCTATGGAATGAGGTTTATAAAGATATTTTATGAATAAATTAAAATATATTATTAAAACTGTATGTGAACTCTTCCAGCAGGTGTATTGATTTAAAGAAGAAGTTATCCAAACATTGAAGGATTTGATTAAATTCTCTCAAAATTATGTTTATGTCTTATAAATCTGGAGTGAGGAATGTTAACAATTCGTTTTATAATCCTTAGCAACAAATGCTATATTCCAACTAAACTTTTTTGCTTTTATGTTTCCAGATAAAGATAATCATAATTGCTGAGAAGATTGCTCCAAATATCCAGAAGTAAAAACCTGCACCCCAGCCATACTTCTCTACTAAATAACCTGTTCCCACACCTGTCAAACTTGCTCCTAAGTATCCCATTGCATCAATAAAGCCAGTTACTGAAGATGCAGCTTTTCGTGAGCCTAAATCTATGGGTATAGCTGCTACTAATAATATATGAGGTCCAAAAGTAAAAAATCCAATAAATAATAAAATAATTAAACTTAATAACCAATTATTACCAGGAATTATTTTAAATAAATAACAAAAGATAGCTAAAAAGATTAACATTATAAAAGCTATAGGTGCTCTTTTGTGTTTAAATATCTTGTCAGATGCCCAACCAGCAAATATCGCTCCTAATCCTCCTGCAACGGGAAAGGCAATTGCTTTATAAGCAGCTAAAGAGATTGTTGCACCTTGTTCTTCGAACATAAATGTTGGTGCCCATGACATAAAACCATAACGAACAATGTTTAGACCAAATAATGCCAAACCAGCAAACCAGACATAATGATTTAAAAGTGTAATTTTTAGAGTTTTCCTGAAACCTATATGATGGTCCTTTTTAATTTCAGTTTTTTCAATTCCCTTTTCCTGATCTTCCAAACTTGGCAAACCAACTTCTTCAGGAGCATTTCGTGCTCTTGCATACCAATGAATTGCAAGAATAGAACAAATCACAGCAGGAATCCAGAAAGTGAAACGCCAATTCATATATTTTGCAATCGTACCAGCTAAGAACCAGGAAAAGGCACCACCCAGGATATAGCTTGTTCCAAGTCTTCCTGAAATTTTCCCTCTAACTTTCTGAGGGAACCAATTTGCCATTGATTTTACCGTAGGTCCCCAACCCATAGATTGGAAATATCCATTTAATCCCCACAAAACAGCCATTATAATTATAACACCTGCACTGAATCCAAAAATGATGTTCAAAATTGCAGAAGTTATTAATCCGATTGTAATAATCTTACGAGAATTTAATTTATCACCCAACTGACCATTTATGAACTGTCCAACTGCATATGCAAAGAATAAGCAACTTAGTATAACTCCCATATTTGTTTTTGTTAGCTCAAATTCCCCCATAATCTTTGGCATCGCTATGGATATATTTACACGCAAAAGGTAGAAAGATGCATAAGTTATCCACATAAGCCAGAACATTT
>JAGMCF010000109.1 GCA_023129415.1 Candidatus Cloacimonadota bacterium | reverse complement strand
TGAAGTTTTGAAACAAGCTGCAATGATAGGTATGGCAAAATGTTATCTCGGGCAAAAAAATGAAGAAAATTATTATTCCTATTTAGAGACAATAGTAAAGAAATTTCCGCACTCTTTTAATACACCAAAACTAATTTATGAAATTGCTGAATATTATTATAAAAAGAATGATATTGAAAATGCAAAAAATTTCTATCATCAAATTGTTGAAAGATATAAGACCTCTTCTGTCTTTCATAGGGCAAAAAGACGATTAGATGAGATTTAGAGGATGGAATAATATAAAATGTACAATGACAACTCTAATTTTGTTTAATAACAATTAATTATGTTTTCACTTTACCCGAAGTGTCAGCATTCTATTCCACCTCCTAAAGTGGAATAATATAAATCTATGTAGAATAAATTTGCAAGGTCCAAAACTGTGAAACTAACAAGAATATCACGATGTATCAGCATTCCATTCCACCCCCAAAACAGGAAAATATTGGGATGGGTTAGTTACGATTTTGCAAATTCATCTTTCACTACAGTAATTGTAACAGTCATTTATAGTGTATATTTTAAGAATGTTGTCGTAGGTAAAGAAGGTATGGGAGCTTCTTTGTGGGGTTTAGCTATTAGCATTTCTATGCTCCTGGTAGCTCTATCATCTCCAATTCTTGGTGCTATCTCAGATTTTACAAGGTCAAAGAAGAAATTTTTATTTGTATTTTGTTATACCTCAGTAATATTCACTGCTCTACTTTTTTTTGTAAGACAAGGAGCAATATTCTGGGGAATGCTTCTTTTTATTATTGCAAACATTGGATTTGAAGGAGGACTTGTATTTTATAATGCATTCTTACCTGAAATAACAGAGCGGAAAAATATTGGAAAGGTCTCTGGTTTAGGCTGGGGGATTGGTTATTTGGGCGGTCTATCAGCATTAGGATTGGCATATTTGTTTGTTTATAAGAGTACTGTTCTGGTTTTTCCTATTACAGCCTTGTTTTTTGGATTATTTGCTATACCAATGTTTTTATTAGTAAAAGAGAAAAGAAATTATCACAAACGAAGAAAACAGAGCTACATTAAGATTGGATACCAGAGATTGACACAAACTTTTAAAGATATTAAAAAATTTAAAGAATTAACCAAATTTCTTTTATCATTTTTTCTATATAATGATGGAATCAAAACAGTAATTGTATTTGCAGCAATTTATGGTGCTTATAGATTTGGAATGAATGAGTCTCAACTCATTATTTATTTTGTCATTGCTAATATTGTATCATTTATTGGAAGTATTGCTTTTGGATTTTTAGTTGACAAAACTGGTGCTAAGACAACAATTTCAATATCTTTAATAATTTGGCTCGGAGTTATAGTATGGGCTTTTTTGTGTCCTAATGTTATGCAATTTTATGGAGTGGGTATTTTAGCTGGTCTGGCAATTGGTTCCAGCCAGTCTGCAAGCAGAAGTATGCTCTCTTTCCTCACTCCTGAAGATAAACATGCTGAGTTTTTTGGCTTTTATGCTGTAAGTGGAAAAGCTGCTGCTATTTTAGGACCGTTAATTTTTGGTCTTCTTGTCCTTATACTAAAAAGCCAGAGATATGCAATTTTAAGTATAGGTTTCTTTTTTATTTTGGGCTTTATTATTTTACAGACAGTAAATGAAAAATCAGGAATAAAAGTAGCAAATTCAATATTTAGAAAGGAATAATTATGTGTGGTATTGTTGGATACATAGGGAAAAAACAGGCATTGCCAATTATTATAGAAGGCATAAAAAGATTAGAATATCGTGGTTATGATTCTTCTGGAATCGCAGTAATAAATGATGAAAATGAATTACTGATACATAAAAAGGAAGGTAAAATAGTTGAACTTGAAAGGTCAATTCCAAATGATAAAAATTTTATATCCCAGCTCGGAATTGCTCACACTCGTTGGGCAACACACGGCACACCTACAACAACCAATGCACATCCACATACTGATTGTTCAGGAAGTATCGCAGTTGTTCATAATGGCATTATTGAAAATTATCAGGTTTTACGAAAGAGTTTACAAAAGAAAAAACATAATTTTATAAGTGATACTGATACTGAGGTTCTGGCCCATCTCATAGAACATTTTTATCATAAAACTAAAAATCTTCATACTGCAGTAAGATATTCATTACGTTTAGTTAAGGGCACATTTGGTATTGCTGTTATATGCAAAGATGAACCAAACAAACTAATAGCGGCACGAAGAGGAAGTCCGCTTATTATCGGAGTGGGAGAAGGAGAGAATTTTGTAGCATCTGATGCTGCAGCTTTAGTTGTTCATACAAAAAATGTTATTTATATGGAGGATGATGAAACAGTAGAAATTACACCTGATGACTTTATCATAAAAACACTTGCAAATATTGATGTTGAAAGAGAGATAAGCGAAATTGATTGGGATATATCAAAGATTGATAAGGGTAAATTTGATTATTTTATGTTAAAAGAGATTTTTGAACAGCCAACTTCAATTGCAAATGCATTTCGTGGAAGAATAATGGAGCAATTAAATACTTCGCGATTAGGTGGAATAACCCCTTACATTGATGAACTTAAAAATATTAAACAGATTTGTATTATAGCCTGTGGTACTTCATGGCACGCTGGTTTAGTTGGTGAATACTTACTTGAAGATATTGCAAAGATTCCTGTTGAGGTTGAATATGCATCTGAATTTCGCTATCGGAATCCAATTATGAATCCGAATACCTTAGTAATTGTAATCAGCCAATCTGGCGAAACTGCTGATACTCTTGCTGCATTAAAGGAAGCAAAAACAAGAGGAGCAATAGTTATGGGTATCACAAATGTAATTGGAAGTAGTATTGCTAGGGAAACAGACTTTGGTTCATACATTCATGCAGGAGCTGAAATTGGAGTTGCATCTACAAAAGCTTTCACTTCACAAATTACTGTATTATTTTTGCTTGCACTCTTCTTAGGTAGAATGCGTCATCTTTCACCGGTTGAAGGTGCAAAATACATTCAGGAATTAGATACGATTCCAGAAAAAGTAAAACAAATTTTGGAAAGTAATGATGAAATAAAAAAAATTGCTGAACAATATAAAGATGTAAGAAATGCACTCTATTTAGGTAGGGGTTATAACTTTCCTGTTGCATTGGAAGGAGCATTGAAGCTTAAAGAAATTTCTTATGTTCATGCAGAAGGTTATCCAGCAGCAGAGATGAAGCACGGACCAATCGCCTTAATTGATGAAAATATGCCTGTCGTATTTATCGCTCCTGAAGATTTCGTATATGATAAGGTTCTAAGTAATATTGAAGAGGTCAAGGCAAGAAAGGGTAAAATTATTGCAATTGCTAATAAAAATTCAAATAGTATAGAAAGATTAGCTGATCATATTATATATATTCCCCGAACATTACCTGCCTTGACACCTTTATTAACTGTAATTCCTTTACAACTTTTAGCATATCATATTGCAGTTCTCCGCGGGTGTAATGTAGACCAACCAAGAAACTTAGCCAAGAGTGTAACTGTGGAATAAATCACTTTGTGGTTAAGTTCCAACCACAAAGGGCACAAAGAATTCACAAAGGACTCAAAGGATATAGATATGAGTGAAAATGAATTAGCAAAAAAAATTATTGGTCTGGCAATAGAAGTGCATAAGGCATTAGGTCCTGGATTGTCAGGCTACGGCGCCCAGACGAGTTAGAATCTGCTTACAAAGAATGTTTGTTTTATAAGATAAAGCAAGCTGGTTTCTCAGTTGAGAAAGAGAAACCAATGCCCTTTGGTGTTTGAAAATGTTAAACTGGATTGCGGGTATAGGATTGACCTTTTAGTTGAGAATAAATTGGTTATTGAAATAAAAGCCGTAAATGCCTTAAATAATATCCATTTAGCACAGATTTTGACATATCTCAGATTAGGTAATTTCAAATTGGGTCTACTAATAAATTTCAATGTCCCCTTATTAAAGAACGGCATAAAAAGAGTTATAAATTAATCTTTGTGAACTTTGTGCCTTCTTTGTGACCTTTGTGGTTAAAGACCTACCGCAAAGAACACCAAGAATTCACAAAGGACACAGAGGATATAAAAATGTTTTTTAATTAAGAAGTGGCATAAAAAATGTTATATAGAATTATATTTGTGAACTTTGTGCTTTCTTTGTGACCTTTGTGGTTAATGTAAAAAACCAAAATGTCTCATACAATTGAAAAATGCAATGCCTTTGCATTACGAATAACAAATTATAGTAATACAAGCCAAATAATCCAATTTTTCTCTGACAAATTTGGACATATCGATGTAATAGCAAAAGGAAGCAGAAGTTCAAAAAGTAAATATCAAGGATTGTTGCAACCTTTGAATAATTATGAAATTGTTATTTATAAAAAGGAATCTACTCTCTCTATATTAAAAGAAATAAGTATAATTCAAGACAATATGGATTTATTTAATAATATTGAAAAAGCTGCAATTGCTCAAGGAGCTGCTGAAATATATCTCCAATTAATGTTTGAAGAAAATGATTATTGTAAATTTTATGATTTGCTGGAAAGCTATCTTAATTATTTAAAAAATGTGGATAAAAATCATATTTTAATTTTCTGGAGATTTTTACTTCGGGTTACAAAATACCTGGGGTTTTCATTAAAAATTGATAAATGTCAATTTTGTCAAACTACAAATCCTGATACAATTTATGGTATTTCTTTCAAACAAAATGGCTTGATTTGTAAAGATTGCATAAAAAAGAAAAATATTACTAGAAACTTTAAATGTAATAAAGATACAATAAAAATATTACTTTATCTGAAAAACATTTCTAATCAAATTAATAATCTTGAGATATCCAAATCAACTACAAAAGAAATCAATGCAGTTTTTAAAAACTATCTTAGTTACCATCTTCATAAAAGAATTCATCTAAAGAGTTTGGAGATCTTGTAGTCCAATAGAATTTTTTTAACTCCTATAAATAAAGAAATTAATTGAACATTTTTAGACTTAAATACCTAACCTGAACAAGCCCGTTCTCCGTAGCAGTAACATCCATTCTCCGTAGTACTACGAAGGATGAACTGCTACTGCTAAGGGTGAACCAGAACCAAAAAAGGAGAATAATAATTTGTGATAAATCCGAAAATTTCTTCCCGACAAGTCGGGACTAATGCCAAATAAAATTTCAAAGCCCAAATGTCCAATCATACCATCCCCTCGTCCGTGTGGACAGATTCTTCAGTAATAATTCTTTTTATATTTGTTATTTGACATTTAGAATTTTATTAGAAATTAGAAATTTGTAATTAGTCATTTAAATAGCCTTTATAAAAGGGTTTCCAGACAGAATAATCCCGATATATCGGGATGCCAAAAATTACACGAATATTATTGATAAGATACTAAATATTTTCTTAACACTACTCTATAAGAAGGGCAGTAATTTTTCTTATAAATTTCAGAGTGAGAGATATAAGGAAAATTATTTTTTTGTAGAAATTCTGTAAATTCTTTCCAGATGGAATAACTTAAGAAATGTGGTTCAACCACAGAAAATATTTGTCCCACCTGACCCCAAACTTTTTGCAGTTTTGATTTATCAGGCTTTATTATCTTTGCAGTTTCTTTTATTGCAGAAAAAAAATTCTGGGCATCACCTATTTTTTCTTGAAAGACATTCAGATTCACCCGCACTAAATCATTATCCAATCCAATATCAATAAAAAGATTTTTCGCTTTTCCTTCCCTTTTCTCCATCTCATTTTTCAAAGATCGAAATGCAACTGCCCCATCTTCCAGAAGATGTCCAGGCCCCATAACAGATTGATAAATCATTTTATATAAATCCTCTATCTGCATTTTGGGATACAATTTAAAATGGTAATTGATAAGACTCTTTAATTTTGATTTCATAAATCAAAAAAGAAATTGTATGTAAAAATTGACAAGAAAAAAAATATTATTCACCTGCCACCCAAATTGTATGTAATGATATTCTTATGCAAGAATTAATCATAATATTTCAAATGAATTTAACCTTTAAAAAGTAGGAGCTGAAATGGGATTTAAGAAGAAATTAGAAAATATTTTGGATACTCATCCTAATATTTTAGATAATTTACCAAGGAAAGAATTAATCAGAAAATCAGTAGAAAATAAAGAAGCAGTAATTTCCGCAAATGGAGCACTTGCAACCTGGACACCACCAGAATCAACAGGTAGAAGCCCCAAAGATACTTTGATTGTCAAACGACCAGAAAGTGAGAAAAACATAGATTGGGACTCACCAAATAATATTCCACTTGAACCAGATACATTTGATATGCTTATCGACGATGCATTATATACTATATCCAAAAAAGAAAAAATATATATCACAGACCGTGCGCTCGGTGCTGATTCTTCATATTCAATGCCTGTAAAAACGATTACTGACTTTGCACTTGCTGCTCTATTTACAGATAATATGTTTAGACCGATTCCTCAAGATATACAAAAAAGTATATTTGCTGAGAAAGGATTTACCTTGCTTGTGTTCCCATATGATAAACTAGATACTAAAAAGTATAAGGGCAAATTAAGAGTTTTACCAAATGGGAAAATATCCAATATGGCAATTGCAATGGATTTCGACAGAAGTATTGGAATAGTTTTTGGCTCTGCCTATGGTGGTAGTGTAAAAAAACTTATGTTTACTGTGATGAATTATTACTTACCAGCAGAAGGCATTCTTCCTCTACATAGTTCAGCTAATGAAGGCAAAGATGGTAATTCTGCTCTTCTTTTAGGACTTTCTGGAACAGGTAAAACATCCCTTTCTGCAGACCCAAAGAGGGCTCTTTTGGGAGATGATGAACATGGCTGGAGTGAGAATGGTATAGCAAATTTTGAAAATGGATGCTATGCAAAATTGATAAACCTTAATCCTGAAAAGGAAACCGAAATCTTTAATGCTGTGTTTCACAAAACTGATTACCTTGAACACGGAGCCATTATTGAAAATTGTATGATGTATCCCAATGGAATATTTGATGTTGATGATGAGCGATTAACCCCAAATTCCCGTGCCTCTTACCCATTGACTTTTTTGAGGAATATTAAAAAATCCTCTAAATCTGGACACCCAAAAACAATATTATTCTTAACTGCTGATGCAAACGGTGTGTTACCTCCCGTTTCTAAATTAAACCCAGAACAAGCAATGCTCTGGTTCCTTATGGGATATACAAGCAAACTTGCAGGCACAGAAACCGGGATAACAGAACCGGTTACTACCTTCTCCAGATTTTTTGGAGAACCATTTATGCCAAGAAATCCTGATGTGTATGCTTCTTTGCTGGGTGAGAGGATGAAGAAGTATGGTACAAAAGTATACTTGGTTAATACTGGATGGAGTGGTGGTCCTTATGGAATTGGTCAAAGAATGGATATTAATCTTACTCGTGCATTAGTGGATGCAGCTCTAAATGGCATATTAAAAAATGTAGAATATGAAAAAGATACTACTTTTCATTTACATTTTCCCATATCTTGTCCTGGAGTGCCTTCAGAAATATTAAATCCGAAAAATACCTGGAAAGATAAATCTGCATATGATATACGAGCAAAAAAATTAGCCTGCGAATTTTCTGCTCACTTTGATAAAGCATACGGAAATAAAAACATAGATCCCAAAATCATAAGGCAGTGCCCCGGGAAATAACTTTTTTTCAAGCAGAATAATAATTTTATACAAAAGACCTTCAAGTTAACTTGAAGGTCTTGCTTTATCTACATTATCTTAGGATTATACACCTCTTTTTGTCAGAAAGTTTGCCTGCTTTTATCATGTAGAAATATATACCTGAATTTAGATCCTTAGCGTTCCATATTACTGTATTATTACCAGAGTGCTTATATCCAACAACAAGAGTTTTAATTAACTGACCTTTAATATTATAAATTTGTAACTTGACATTAGTGGATTTTGGTAAGTAATAGTTGATGTAAGTTTTTGAATTAAAAGGGTTGGGATAATTTTGTGCTAATATTAAAGAGGTAGAGTTCAACTGATTTTCGTCTTCAACACTTGCATAATTTAGAGCATCATTTGCATTTATTCTGCCATATCCATAATATTGATCCCAGCCTGGAGTATCTTCATAAGGATTACCTACCTGGTCTTCAGCAGTATTTCTGATAATATTTCTAATTTGGTCAACAGTTCTTGTAGTATCTTGAGCTAATAGCAAACAAGCCAATCCTGTTACATAAGGTGTTGCTTGTGAGGTTCCGCTCCAATACCAATCATAATTTGTGTTGGATAGATAATATAATCCATAAATATAGTTTCCAGGAGCAACTACATCAATATGTAATCCGTAATTGCTTCCACCTCCCCAAGAGAATGGATTACACCTTGTATCATCTGTATCAGTAGCACCAACAGCAATAGTATTCGAATAAGCTGCTGGATAATTAGGAGTAGAAGAATTGTAATTCCCCATTGAACAGGCAATAAAAACATCATTCAGGTAAGCATAATTCACAGCATCTTGTAAAGACGATGAGAAAGAAGTTCCTCCAACAGACATATTAATCAGTTTTGCACCATTATTTACTGCGTAATAGATTCCTTCTTCCCACCAAGAATAATATCCAAAACCAGAATTGTTTAGAATTTTACAAATCATTAACTTACAATTCCAGTCAACCCCAGCATAGCCAATACTATTATTACCATTAGCTCCAACTATCCCGGTTACATTTGTTCCATGTCCTGTTCCATCATTAGGATTATTGTCATTATATGCAAAATCCCAGCCCTGATAATCATCAATGTAACCATTACCATCATCATCAATACTATTACCCGGTATTTCTCCTGTATTTATCCAGATTCTGCCTGTAAGTTCTGGATGGGTTAATCTACAACCTGAATCAAGAACAGCTAAAATGACAGTTGAATCTCCTTGTTCAACTTCCCATGCTTCATCCATATCTATATCTGCATCAACTATTCCGGGATGGGAAGATGGAAATGTGCCATCATTTTTTAATCCCCATTGACGGAAAAAGTATTGATCGTTTGGGATTAATCTTTGGCCATTTTCCTTACCAATAAAATCAGGTTCGACATATTCAAATTTACTAGTGAGAAAATAATCGTTCAGTAAACAATCCAAGCTACTGTTTAATTCAAACCTGAATATATAAATCCCCCCTAAATTGAGTTCTTCATAAATGTTTGTTTTTTCGTTTTCTCTTGGGAATAATTTTTTTATATCAGAGCATTTATATTTGATATTTAAAGAATCAATATCTGAATAACCTGTTACTACAATATTGTTATGATTGATGCTGTAATTAACAGAGTAGTTAGGTTTGAATTTTACTATAATTACATCAGAGCGGTAATTATTTATCAGTGCCTTTTGTGATGAATCGATTGATAATTTAAATCCTGATAATAATGTTGTATAAAATAGAAGCAAAACTAATAAATAAATCTTTCTAAACTTTTTCATAATGGTCATCTCCTTTTTGGGTTTTATTAACTAATTAAATTTAATAATCAGAGAGAAAAAATGTCAATAAATTTTTTTTCATATATATGAGTTTACTATAAAAAAGTCATAAAATGAAATATTTCTATAATTTATACCGATTTGAGAAACCGTTGAAACGGTTGAGTATTTCTAAGTTGTTATTAACCACCAACTTAAGTTGGTGGTTAATGAAACCTCAATATGACTATAACCGTTTTAACGGTTTACTAATACTTAAATTTGACTTTTTATAGTGGACTCATACATAAGTTCACTACAAAAAATCTAAAAACTTAAATAATACAAAATTTTTGTTATAGATAGAAGCGTGAAAATAAAAAAAGTACGTATCATTCTAAACGGATCCGCCAGCTGGCTGCGGAGTTAAGAATCTCTAATTATCGATAATAAAATAAGTTAAGAGATTCTTCAACCTGACACGCCTGCCAAAGCCCGCTTTCTAAAGTGAAACGGCGGATAAGCAAAGGGGTGGGCAAGTAAATCAGGTTTCGAGAATGAAAAATTTTGGCTTTTTTATTTTCTTATATTCCTTTTTATCTTTATATCTTAGTTTTTATAGTGGACTCATCTATTTGTTTATAAAGAAGTTCTTATTTTTAAAAGTGATTTAAGCAATAAACTTATTCCTTATCTATTTCTTCTTCAGGTTCTTCTTCAGATTTTTTTTCCTCCTCTGGCTTCTCTTTTTGTTCAATAGGTTCTTCAACACGCAACCAGGTTTGTGAACGACCAA
>JAGMCF010000108.1 GCA_023129415.1 Candidatus Cloacimonadota bacterium | reverse complement strand
TTTGGGTTGCTTCATAATAACTGTTCTAAGTGGGAAAGGTATTTCGATTCCTTCTTCATTGTAGCGTTTATGCAGTCGTTTGATAAATTCATGACGAAGTAAAAATTTATTTACATACTCAGTAACATAAAGAATGATTGCAAAGTTTATGCTTGATTCTCCAAATGAACGATACCTTATAATTGGGTTAGTTTTTGCTGATAAATCTTTAAACTCTTTCATTACTTCTCTGGCTACATCCAATGTAACACTTTCTACAAATTCAAGGTCACTGTCATAACTTACACCGACCTCTATAGGCACTGACATATTTTTCTGTGGTAAATTGTAGTTTGTTACAATAAGTGAAGCTAGTTTTGAGTTTGGAATTACAATAATATTATTTCCAAATGCCTTTATAGTTGTATTTCTCCAGTTTATGTCAGTAACATATCCTGCTTCACCAGAGGAAAGTTGAATAAAATCTCCTTTTTTAATTTGACCTGAAGCAAGAACTTGAAATCCAGAAAAGAGATTTGAGAGTGTATCCTGTAAAGCCAGAGCAACAGCCAAGCCCCCAACACCCAGAGCAGTTAAAAGTGGAGTGATTGCAATGCCCAAGCTTTGTAAAATAATTAAAGTTCCAATAACCAGTATGATAGCTTTTGTGATATTTTTGAATATACTTGTACTGGCGAGAGTTCCTCCAGCTTTTTTGCCATACTGTTCTGTAAATCCAGCAACCATTTTTGCAAGAACAATAGTAACAGAAAAGATAATTAGCACCAAAAGAATCTTATGCAAAACTATCAGCACATTAGAAGATACAGGAGCAAATGGTAAGGCAATATAAATACCAATAATAAACCCCCATAAAATTAACATGCCTTTAAAAGATTGGATGATAATATCATCACCCTTCCATGAAGTCCTTTTAGCCATTTTTAATAGACTTACAAATATAATTTTTTGTAGGATTATTCCAACTAATATGCAACCAATCACAATAGAAATTGGAATAATTATAGGTTTTAAACTTGTAAAAAAAGCTGCCATATTAAATCTCCTTAATCAAGTTTTTTTTAATTTTGCAATTCTCCAAAGCAATAATTTTCTTGATGATATTACTTGTAGAACTTGTTGGAAAATATTTCAGACTTTTTACTTTACCACCATTTTTAATTACAATATCACTTCCAATAATTTCTTCGATTTTCCAATCTCCACCTTTAACTAAAATATCGGGAACAATGCTTTTAATTAATTCGTAAGGTGTGTCCTCATTGAAAATTACAACAAAATCCACAGGTTTTAGTTGAGATAGAATTTCAGCTCTATCTTCTTCAGAATTTATTGGGCGATTTTCTCCTTTAATTATTTTTACAGAATCATCACTATTAAGACCAATAATTAAAACATCACCAAGTTTTTTTGCATCTTTTAAATATTCAATATGTCCACGATGAAGAATATCAAAACAACCATTTGTAAATATAATTTTTTCGTTTTGTTTATGAAGATTTTCTGCAATTTTTTTTATTTCTTTTCTTGAAACAATCATTCTTCATTCCACTTTTTAAATGAGAGAATAATCTCTTCAGGAGAAGCTGTTGCAACACCAACTTTTCCACAAACAACACCAGCAGCATGATTAGCAATTATTGATGCAGTTTTAATATCGCAACCAGATGCCTTCGCCAAAACAAGCGTACTAATTACTGTATCACCAGCACCTGAAACTTCATATACTTCTTGAGAAAAAGTTGGTATCTTCCAGTATCTATGCTTATTATCATAAACGAACATACCCTTTTCTCCAAGAGTTATAACAAGATATGAACAGTTTACTTTTTGGATTAAAGTCTTTGCAGCAAATAATAAATCCTTATCGTCTTTAATATCGATATTGAGATTTCTTTCTACTTCTTGTCTGTTTGGTTTAAAAATTGTTGCATTTATATATTCAAAGAAGTTTTTGGTTTTTGGGTCAACTACAATAATTTTTTTGTTTTGATTGGCAACTTTAAGGATAAACTTTATAAGGCTTTTGGAAAGCAATCCTTTATTGTAATCTTGCAGTATTATTCCATCTATATCTGGGATGATTTGTTCAATGTAATTTTCAATTTCTTTATAAAGTTCTGAAGAAAGTTCATTAGAATTTTCAAAATCAATCCGAATAAGTTGTTGGTGTCTGGCAATTACTCTTGTTTTTTGTGTCGTTGGTTGATTTTTATTAATAAAAATTCCTTCATCAGAAATATCATTTTTCTTAAAAATATCACGAACTTTTTGACCGTTTGAGTCATCCCCAACAGATCCAATTACAATGGGAGTTGCTCCTAAGGATTTAACATTATTTGCAACATTAGCAGCACCTCCAAGTCCATACTTTTCATTTTCTGCTTTAACTACTTGCACGGGTGCTTCTGGGGAGATTCGTTCTACATCTCCAACGATATAATGGTCTAACATCAAATCACCGATGACAAGGATTGTCTTATTTTTGAACTCATTCAAAATATTTTGTAATTTATCTTCTTCAATATTCATTTTACCCTTTTTCACCGCAGAGACGCAAAGGGCGCAAAGATTTATTTCTATTAATTACAGAGGGCAAAGAGACTTTAGTTATATCAATTTCCCTTTGTGTCTTTGTGCCTTCGTGGCAAAGTTTTTATCGGATATTTTCCATCAAAACACGCATAGCAAAATTCTTTATTATTCTTAACCAAATTTTTTAAATCTCCGATAGTTAGATAACGCAGTGAATCTGCTCCCAAATAATCTTTAATTTCTTCTACTGTTTTTTGATTTGCAATAAGTTCCTCATGTGTGGGTGTATCTATTCCATAGAAGCACGAGAACTTAACCATAGGGGAACCAATTCTTATATGAACTTGTTTAGCACCATTTTTTCTAACCATTTTTACTAATTTACGAATTGTTGTTCCACGAACAATAGAATCATCCACCAATGTAACAATTTTCCCTTTGAAATAATCTGGTAAAACATTGAATTTTTGAGTGACACCTTCATCACGAATTGTTTGCTCTGGAACAATAAAAGTCCTTCCAACATAATGATTTCTAATCAATCCAAAATTGAAATCCACTCCTAAACCTTTTGCATAACCAAGAGCAATGAAATTACTTGAATCTGGAATTGGTATCACAACATCAGGAATATTATTTTCATTTTCAGCAAGCTTTTGTCCAAGTTTTTCACGAAAATCATATACCTTATGGTTATAGACTATACTATCAGGACGGGAAAAATATATCATTTCAAAAACACAGTGTGCATTGTGATTAGATGTGCGATAATTATTTGGATTTTGTGGAGTGCTCTTAAGCCCCTTTTCATCAACAATAAGTATTTCTGCAGGACTTACTTCGCGTATAAAATCAACATTGATAATATTTAGGCAGCAGGTTTCTGAAGCGAAAACATAAGTATTATCTTTTTCCCCAATTATAAAAGGTCTATTTCCATAAGGATCTCGAAATGCATATATTTTATTTTTTATAAGTAACAATGTTGAATATGAGCCTTGAAAGTTTTGCATAATTTTTTTTATTGATTCTATAATTGACATTCCTTTTTTTATATGGCAGAAAACCAAATATTTTAATATCAATTCTCCATCGTTTTCTGATTCAAAGAATACACCTTGTTTTTCTAATTGCTTGCGAATATTCGAGTAATTTACGATATCTCCGTTACCTACTAAAGCAAAGCTTTGACCTGAAAGTGTATTAAGAAGATAGGGTTGGGCATTATTTATGTTAGATTTGCCTTTTGTAGGATAACGAACATGTCCAATTGCTAATTTGCCATCCATTTTTTTCAATTTTTTTTCAGTAAATACTTCCTTGACCAAGCCCATTTCTTTTACTAGTGAGATCTTATTACCATCAGAAACAGCGATTCCACTACTTTCCTGTCCTCTATGTTGTTCAGCAAAAAGAGCATAAGCTGCAAGTTTGGCAGCATTTGTGTGTTTTTTGTCCTTTTGATAAATTCCAATTATTCCGCACATATTATTATTCTTTCAGGAAGGGCGTGAACGCCCTTCGATACAATTATTTGGGTTTCTTGTTCCCAGCCATGAATGGCTGGGTTATGGAAAATTAATATTTCATTTTTAAATATTGTTAAATTATTTTTAAGTGGAATAATCTTCATAGCATGCACAATTTGTTTTCTTTTTTTCCGCAGCCCAGTCGTTTACGACTGGGATTATGATAGAATATGAGGGGCACGCCGTTCACGGCGTTACCATAGATGATAATCCATAAGCTTTTAAGAATTTACTTAGCTCTTCCATAAAGCCTATCTTTTTATGATGCTTTTCCTGATTATAAATATATTTTCTCGCCCTTTTTACCTGAGATTCCCCTAAAGAAAATGCAGCATAACCTTCTTGCCAGAAAAAGTGTCCTTTTACTAATTTGTTATCGTTTATCCAATGAGAGGATTCACCCTTTATCTGGTTAACTACTTTTGATAAAGCTTGAGTGGGGTTTAATCCTATCAAGAGATGAATATGATCTTCAATTCCATTTATTGAGTCAATATAAATTTCATTCTCTTTTCCGTTTTCTTTAATATGATAGATTAATTTTTTCTTCAATTCAGGATATATCATTTTTTCTCTTTCTTTTGTTGACCAAATTAAATGAATCCATATCTTATGATATGTATGTGACATATTTATTCTCCTTAGGAAGGGCGTGAACGCCCTGACAGCTCTATTTTCTCCTTTTTCCCAGCCGTGAACGGCTGGGCTATTGATTATAAGGGCGTAAAAGCCATCCTACATTCTCGTTATCCATTTTTCCCAGCTTTGAACAGCTGGGCTATTGATTATAAGGGCTTGCACACACATTTTTTCCTTTTTCTCTCATAATAAAGGCAATCCGTAGCTCAGCTGTTTTTAACCCGTAAAATTCTTTAAGGATTATTTTACTGGGTTACTGCTGGGATTATGATAGAATATGAGGGGCACGCCGTTCACGGCGTTACCATAGCTTTTTCTCCTTGCCACTCTTTAGCCTTTTTATATTCTCTTTATGACGGAAGATAATCAAAATCATTATAAATACTGTCAATATTAAAAAAGGAATCTCGTCAAATTTTGGAATGTTTTTTATTAATTCTGTGACGAAAAATGTTATTACTGCAATCATAGAGGCAAGAGAAACATATCGAAAAATAATTAGTATTATTACAAAAGAAATTAAAGCATACACAACAGGAATTGGAACTATGTTTATAAAAGCACCTGCGCCAGTTGCAACACCTTTACCTCCTTTGAATTTCAAAAAAATCGGGAAAATATGACCCAACATAACTGAAATGCCAATAATAATAATCATGATTTGGAAAATTTTTGGGTCTTCAACTTTATTAACAATATTTAAAATAGAAACACTAAAAATATTTGTTGAGCTTTCAAGCAACCATCGTCCAATTTGAACTGCAAAAAATCCTTTGAAAAAATCGAAAATAAATGAAATGATACCGGGTATCACTCCTACTACTCGTATTACATTTGTAGCACCAATATTTTTACTCCCATATTGACGAATATCTATTCCTTTGAAAATCTTTCCAAGAATGAATCCACTTGGTATTGAACCAAGAAAATATGCAATTAAGATTGCAATTAGAAATTTCACTTTCGTCCTTTAAATTTTAACTTTATTGTAGCACCCTCAAATTTGAATTCATCCCTGATTTGATTATGAATGTACTTTTTGTAGTTTTCTGTGATCAATTTTGGTTTATTAACACTAAATACAAATGTTGGTGGATGAATATCTGCTTGAGTGCAGTAGTATATTTTTACTTCTTTT
>JAGMCF010000107.1 GCA_023129415.1 Candidatus Cloacimonadota bacterium | reverse complement strand
TGGCTAAAAAAAGAGATTTTCATATAAAAAAATAGACAAAAGATTATTACTTCTTAGAAAAGATATAAATATCAATTCATAGAATAATTGATATGCAAATACAAAAATACAAAGGAGGAACTTAAAATGAAAAAATGGATTGTTTGTATTCTGTTTATTGTGTTATCACTATCATTATATTCTATTGCTGAAGCAGAAAATAGGGACTTAATTAAAATTGGCAGCGATCTTATAGTAAAAAAAGGGATGCGGGTAGCTGATGCAGTGGCTATTGGTGGTGATGTAACAGTAAACGGTATGGTTGAAGGTGATGCTGTAGCTGTTGGTGGTTCGGTTATATTGGGTTCAGATGCAATAGTGGAAGGAGATGTTGTTACCATTGGAGGAAAGATTGAGAAAGAAGAAGGAGCACAAATCAACGGTGATATTGTTGAGGTTAATATTCCATTTTTTTCTTCAATAATACCATCTGTTTGCACTGGTAGGTGGTTTGGATGGTTTTTGCCTTTACGGATAATCACCTTTATTAGTTTTCTCGTTTTGGCATTGTTGATTGTAGCAATTATCCCGAAACCAGTTTGTACAATTTCAACAATGGTGGAGAAAAATACACTTAAGATGATCCTGTGGGGTCTTCTGGGTCTGGTGCTAATCGTTCCTTTGGGAATATTATTGGCTGTATCCGTTGTTGGTATTATACTAATACCCATTGAAATTATTCTTGTGGGCTGTGCGTTTTTGGTGGGTTACATCTCAGTTGCTCAACTTATAGGTGATAAGATCGCTTCAGCTTTGAAAAGTCCTGATCTCCACATAATCTGGGAAACATTATTAGGCATGATAATACTATGGGTCATTGGCTGGATACCATTCCTCGGTTGGCTGGTAAAAGCTATTGCATTATTACTTGGTTTTGGAGGAGTTATTGTAGTCCTCGGTAGAACCAGCAAAAGTGCTAAGGAGAAAAAAGTTCAGGAAATAAATGAATAATGTCATCCTCATCCTTGGGGACATAGGATTATTTGGATAAGTATAAACCTTTTCCAAGATTAAGAAAATTATAAATTAATAGTTTAAGTCATTGCTGTCCTAAATAAATCAAAAATAGCATTTTTGGACAGATAAACGCCCATAAACACTATATGACATTTTTTCATACAAGAACCACCCCCTTAATTACCTTATTATCCTTTTTGCTGTCCCAGAACGAAAGATATTTTTGATAATCTGGTTTATCTGGTGGTTTTTCAAAGGGATTATCTATCCAAACCCACAAATCTTTATATGTAAACAAGTTCCATTTTAGTAAAGCAACGAGATTTGACATCGACCAGTTATATTTCGATTTGAATTTTAAATACTTTATTAATAGAATTGCTATTAGTGCTGTCCAAATCTGAATTTTCACTGCATTGGCGCTTGTACCAACAAATGTTTTCACTCTTAAATTCTGTTTTAATAGCTTGAAAAATATTTCAATTTCCCATCTATCTTTATAAATAGCAGCAATAGTAGTTGCACCAAAAGACAAATGATTGGTCAAAAGAACTATCTCGCAATTATTCTCCGAATCCCACACAACAACACGACGCAATTCTATGGGACAATTTTGTCGGGAATAATAACCCGTAAATTCAATGATTTCATCTGAAATAATATTACGGTGTTTCGGAACCTTTTTATTCTTATTAACTCTGTACTGAGCATTAGTCTTCATTCTTGTTACAAACCAAATACTATTTTTACTCCATTTGTAAAACAGTTCATAATCTGTATATCCTCTATCTATGGCTACAACACTCTCCGCAGGAATATCAATTATCTTAGCAATATTTACTTCGTGAGTTTTCCCGTCTGTTATGTGAACAAATGACGGCAAATATCCATCATGCTCAAGAAGCAAATGAAGTTTTATTGCCCCCTTCTTCTGCCTAAATTTTGCCCAATCGAATATTTTTGCACACAGATCAATAATGCTGGCATCTAAACTATATAACTTGTTTTTGAATCTGAACCTCTTTTTCTTACCAGGACTAGACCTTCTACAAAATTCTAAAAGATCATAAAATGTTTGTTGATATAATTCCCAGGGTCTGTGCTTGTTCGCATACGAAAGATTTGATTTTGAGGGTGGACAATACATCCCCAAATGATTTAACTTGCCTACGCAACTCTTTAAGCCTTTGCAAATCTCCCGTAAAGATTTTGCTTGTGCTAACTGACAAAATAACATCGAAACAAAATGCTCCCAACTGCTAAATCCTTTTGAATATCGATCTGATCCATTTCTTATAACATTTTTTAAGAAATCTTTCTTAGGAATGATTGATAACATTTGACAAAAAATACTCGTTGTTCGTCTCATGAAACTGTGACTCCTTTCATTTATCTTTTTCTGTGGTGTTAATATCTCACCTATAAATTTGGGAGTCACCTTTTTAAAAATTATTTAGGACAGATGTGATTCAAGACCATTTCATGAAAGTTG
>JAGMCF010000106.1 GCA_023129415.1 Candidatus Cloacimonadota bacterium | reverse complement strand
AGCCATTCTCCGCAATAAGCTCCTGGATTTACTTCACTTATACCAAGTTTTTCAAACACTTCTTTCATTTCATACTCCTTTCATTTTTGCCATGAATCCACGATTAATCGTGGACACTAACTTTTTTTATTTTTTTGCCACCTGCCTTCGTCAATCTCGTTTACAAGTTGCACTTGTAAACGCGCTTGAATATTAAGTTTCACTTATTCTTCTCTTGGAAGTATAACTTCAAGAAAAAGATCGATGAGGAAGAAATCCTCCACTGGAAACCGTTTTCAAGGTTTTAAGAATCATTTTTCAAAAAGTATAACTCACTTTCATATATGCTTGTTTGTAATCGGTTATAAATTCTTGTTCTGTTTCATTTTGAGCAGTTTTATAACCGAGATACAAATTACAATTATCCTTGAATTCATAACGGAAATTTGAGAAAAATCCGAGATAAGCAGTTTGATTTTCACTCTCATAATTATTATAACGCAAACCGTTTGTAAGTGAGAGTTTATTGGAAAAGTTGATCGCCAAATCAACGTTGCCGATCCAATATTTATCATCTTTTCCGCAATCTTTCGGGAAACCGAAATATCTTAGTCTTTGTGCAGAAATATTGTAAGAAAAGTTATTTCCGATATCACCCCAAAATGATAAATGGATTTTGTCCTTTTCGTAGGTATTTAAGAGATCATAAACAAGAGAATGACCTGTGCTGCCACTGATCCATACATTTAACCATGAAATTTTCCAGGTTCTGATTCCTGCATAAATATTATCCCAGGTATAAATAGAATCCTCATAACTTTCCTGCCCGATATTGCCGTTAATACTAAAATTAATTTTGTGAGGTGAATTTGCCCAGAAATTCAAACCACCATTTTGTTCGAGCAGATTTTTATCATCGTTCATAAAAGCTTTATGAAGCCAGATACCCGAGCCAAAGCTTTTTATGATCTTACCGTTCGGATCGCTGTATTGCCAGGCATTTGCGTTTATAGATGTGAAATCGGTTTGAAAAACTCGTCCCATATCAGCAGTATAATTTTCACTGCAATTATAGACACTTGTTGACCAATTTAAATCACCTTTTTTGCCATTATAACCGGCAGAAAATAAATATCCTTTTTTAATATTTTCTTCATTTTGTAAAGAAGCATCAATCTCACCCCAAAAAGAGTGATCTTTGATAAATTCCCAAACCGGATTTATGACTAAAACTTCATTGTGATAATCTTTGCTCATCCTGTTCAGCAGCGTCATTTGAATGGAAAGATTTTCCCATTTCGGTTTGAATGCCAGCAGATTATAAATATCATCATTATTCAGTATTTCACCGTCTTCCGAAACTTCTTTATCCATTGCGGAGAGAAAACCGTAAGAGAAATGTTCCGAATTTCCCGTAAGTTTTACAGAATAATGCGGTTGCATAATATGACGGGAATAAAATAAATTGCTGCTAACCCCGAAGACATCGAGGTCTTCTATAAAGAAAAAACGATTTTCCTCAAAACTCGGGGCATAACGAACATTAAAATTATCGCTTTCGGAATCCATTGGAATATCGGAAAAATCAGGATTTAAGCTGATCTTTACTTTTGTTGCAGAAGTGGGATTATAAGAAAAATCCAGACCGATGTTTTCAGGATCGAAGGAATCTGTTTCTTCCATTAAATCGTATTTTTTGATGAAATACGGCGTGATCCTGTAATTCTTGTTTTTGGAAAGTTCCTCATTTATCGTAATATCATAAGCTGTGCGAAAATAATCTTTTCCCATTTTATTTGTCCCGTAAGAAATGGAATAATATTCATCATCTTTTTGGAAATAACGAGTTAAAATTATTTTCCATTTATAAGGTGGGTTACCGTAGAAACGTAAATCTTTTAAAGGAATTTTCATCGAACTTGTCCATAAATTACCGGAAATGATATTTTCATTTTTATAATTACTGTTCCAGCTTGTATCCATATTCATATCAGAATTGCGAATGCCATCATATTTATTCCCAAAAGGAAATGAATAAAAATAATAAGCATAATAATTTTTCACATCCGTAATGATCTGAATTCTCATAATATCACTATCGACCCATTCATCAGTATTTGCTAATTTCCCTTTTTCAAAATCCTCATTAATTTCCGCTTCCCAAAGAACGAACAGATTTTCTTTATCGTGCCAGAGCCACACATCTGTTTGCAAAGGAATCGCAAGCGAATCATAAGGAGCTATTCGCACAAATCCCGATAAATGATTCGTTTCTGTTTTCAATTCTGTTTGCGAATATGGAATGTTTATCGCATTTAGAATTATTCCTGTAAAGATCATAATTAATGTTGCAACTGTTTTTTTCATATTTTATTTCTCCTTTTTTGAAACCACGTATTTACACGAATTAATTTCACATATTTTATGAAAAGTTCCATGATTATATATGGACTATATAGACTTTTTTTTCTTACTATTTTATTTAATTAATAGCTTAGTTTACAACTCTCTTCAAATCAAAACCTGTTCCATCTTTCTGAAAGTTAATTAAAATTCCTAACTTATAATCTGAAATTCTCAGATAATTAAGAATTTGTGCAAAGTGAGCTTCATTCAAAAAATTACAAGCTTTTATTTCTAATATAATTTTATCTTCTACTACATTATCCGCAAAATACCGTCCAACTAAGACACCTTTATAATAAACATCAAATTCCTTTTCTGTCTCTACTTTGAGACCCAAATTCCTCATTTCCACTGGAAGAGCATTTTTATTTACCCCGTTAAGCAACATCATTGGATTAAGATTGAGATTTTATTAATTTCTTCCTAACCTTTAATTATGTTATATAGTCTACTTATGTTCTACTTAACGGGGTGAACCTTTTCCAATAATCCTGTTCCAAGATGATTCTTGACTTCAATACAAGCCTGTTTAATCAGATAACTTTTTTTTTATAAATTATTTTATTGTCCATTATATTATTTTATTATCCAAATTAAAAAAGTTATTTTTTATTCTTTATGTTCGTGTTAGTTTGTGCTTGCCCCGTGAAATAACTAAAAAAAATGTGGAAAGTTGATTAACTGATAAAATATTTCACGGGGTAAATTCGTGGCTATTCTTCTTCCATAAATGGATATTTGTAATCCGTAGGTGGCACAAATGTTTCTTTTATTGTTCGCGGAGAAACCCATCTGAGAAGATTAAGAATACTTCCTGCTTTATCATTGGTTCCAGATGCGCGACTACCACCAAAAGGCTGTTGACCAACAACTGCACCTGTTGGCTTATCATTTATATAGAAGTTACCAGCTGAGTTTGTAAGTATCTCAGTTGCTTTAACAATTGCTTCTCTATCTTTGGCAAAAATAGAGCCGGTGAGAGCATAAGGTGAGGTTTCATCACAAAGGTGCAAAGTTTCCTCATATTTATCATCTGGATAAACATAGATGGTAATAACAGGTCCAAATATTTCTTCTTGCATAGTTTTGAATTTTGGATTATCTGTAAGAATTATGGTTGGTTCAATAAAATAACCTGTTTCATCAGAATAATTTCCACAACAAATAATTTCAGCATCATTTGCTTTTTTCGCAAATTCAATATATGATACGATTTTGTCAAAAGCATTCTTATCAATCACAGCATTAATGAAGTTTGAAAAATCTTCCACATCACCCATTTTAAGTTCTTTAGTTGTAGATATTAACTTTGGTTTTAATATTTCCCACACAGAATTAGGAATATATGCTCTGGATGCAGCGGAGCATTTCTGTCCTTGATATTCAAAAGCTCCACGAATTATAGCAGTGTTCAAGGAATCAATATCTGCACTTGCATGTACAAATATAAAATCCTTTCCTCCTGTTTCACCTACAATTCGGGGATAACTTTTATAATTTGCAATATTTTCACCAATGATTTTCCAAATGGTATGGAAAGTTTTAGTACTACCAGTAAAATGAACCCCTGCAAGATCATGATGAGAAAGTGTGGCTTTTCCTATTTTAGGGGGAGAACCCAGAATAAAATTGATAACTCCATCTGGTAATCCAGCTTCTATCAGTAATTTCATGAAGAAATAGGCACTATAAATTGCTTTTGGTCCTGGTTTCCATACTACTGTATTTCCCATCATTGCGGGTGCAGTGGGTAGATTACCAGCAATAGAAGTAAAATTAAAAGGAGTAATCGCAAGTACAAATCCTTCAAGGGGACGGTGCTCAATGCGATTCCAAAACCCCTTTGCAGAATTTGGTTGTTGTTCGTAAATTTGTTGTGCAAAATATGAATTAAATCGAAAGAAATCTATCAACTCACAAGCAGAATCAATCTCAGCTTGAAAAACATTCTTACTTTGACATAACATTGTTGAAGCATTAAGAAGCATACGATACTTTGTAGATAGTAATTC
>JAGMCF010000105.1 GCA_023129415.1 Candidatus Cloacimonadota bacterium | reverse complement strand
GGAATATTGTATTTAGAAAAAATTTCTTTTGCTTGATATTCATGTATTTTCATTTTCCTACTATCTTAAATTTTTGAAATTTTGTGGGGAGTAACAAAGTCTTAAAATTACTTGTCAAGTGAAATGTAAATTTTTTATTTATTTTTATGAAATTTTTTTTAGCATATTATAATTATAGTATTATAAATAAATTCTTTAGTTTTTTTGCAAGAAATTTTGTATCCTCTAATAAAATGGGTATAAAAGTAAAAAAGATAAAATTCCAAAATACAAATAACAAAATCCAAATAAATTACAATTATCAAAAATCAAATTTACCCCGTAAGATAATTAAAATTCAACAAAAAACAGTATTTCAAACTAAATATATAACTGGGTGAAAAACATATTTATAGTATTACAAATATAATTCACCCTTCGCAGTAGTAGTTGCTACTGCTACGGAGAACGGGTCTTTGTTTTTCAGCAAAAAATCAAATTTCAAATTATCCATCCTCCGTCCCGATTTTTTTGGGACTGCGGAGGACGGACAAGCACCAAATAACAAATTCACCCTGTGAAATCCCGATAAAATCGGGACTTCCTATTTCACAGGGCAGGTAAATCTCAAATCCCAAATTCTAAATAAAAATAAACTCCAATGACTGAAATAAAACATTTTGGTCATTTGGTTATTGGATTTTGGAATTTATTTGTTATTTATAATTTGATATTTGTCCGTCTGGGCGCCGAGACCGATTATTTGCGGTTTACCGCACTATGATTTGTAATATACTTTTAATTGCTATAATATATATTATTTGTAGATTCATTTGATTTATTTTTTATAGAAGTTTTATCTAAAAAGCAAACACTTTTTTGTATCAATAATCCTGTCTCCTGTTTTCAGAGAATAGAAATAAATTCCATTAGAAAGCTGCTTTCCATTTTCACCTTTTCCATCCCATTCGATTGACGATTGATAATTGACTATTGACAATTGTCTAACTATTTGACCTTTAATATTATAAATTTTTATCTGTGGGAATCTGTCCACCCTCCGTAGCATTGCTACTGCGGAGGACGGGTGTAAATCTGTGGCTGAAAAAGAAATTGTTGTAGCACTGCTAAATGGATTAGGAAAATTTTGATGGAGTTTCGGTTGTGATACAAAATCAGGAGTATCATCTGTTGATACAATAACTTCATATTTATAAATTTTGAAATCGTCTATATAAATTCCATCTTCTGTAACATAGGTATCAGAATAAAATCTAAATCGGAAATAAACAATATTTCCGCAATAATCAATAAGGTCTATACTTTCCTCGGTCCATGAAGTTTGTATGCCAGTAAAATAAGCAAGTGTGTTCCAGTTAGAACCATCAGTAGAAATTTCAAAATACGCAAAATCATATCCCTGTTCAATATCATATTTAGTTGCAAATTCAACATGTGCAGAGATTGCATATGTAAAATCTGAAGGTTCATTCAATGTTAATTTTGAATTTCTGCTATTTGTATAGTTTCCACCTGGGCTGTCTGTGACTGAACAATCACCAGACCAGGATTGTGAGTTTGTAATACCCCAGGGATATTCTGCAGTCCAGTTGTCCAAACCTCCTTCAAAATCATCAATCCAAAATGGTTCTACGATCACAAAGGTAAAATTGTGAGCGGTCTCAGTAACATCCATAAGATAAGTATAAGTTCCATAAGATGATGCATAAATTGAGACTTGATATTCACCCAAAGGCATATTTCGTATCAAAACTTGTCCCATAGAATTTGTTGTAAGTGTATCTAATGGAGTATCCAGAATTATAATAGTCGCTCCAGGAATTGGTTCTCCGTCAGAGTCATTAACAGTTATTCGCACATTTATTGTTTGACCTGGAGATAATTGTACATCTAAAATTGTTTGTTCATCATCTGTTACCACAACATCCTCGAAGTATTTAGATTCATACCCGAAAGCAGAGAATTCCAAATCATAAGTTCCGGGAAGTAAGATTCTATAATATCTTCCAAAATCCTCACTACAATGATATGGTTCAACAGGAGTGCCAGTATTATCAATACTTGGAACTTCTACAGTTGCTTTGATTGGAATGCCAGAAAGACTGTCTGTTACATTCCCTGTTATTGTGGAATAAAAAACTCTATCAATCAGAATCAATGCTGCTGAAAGATTGTCATTTATTATCATTTCCATTGTTGATGCGGGTGGGATAAATTCTACTCCTAATTCAGTGATAAAATAGAATATTCTTTCTACTCCATACCCAAAATCAGTTGTCGTTCCAGAACACGTATATAACTCATTTGTTTGCTGAGGTGTATAATATCCACCATATATAGAAGGAACAGTTAATGCCATTTCAATTCCTAAATCAGAAAGTGCATCTTCATCTGGAGCAACACATGACATATTAAATCCAAGAGGCCACATTATCAGCTCACTGTAACTATGATATGACATTGCTGTTACGAATTTGTAACTCTGTAATAAATTTCTTAATGCAGAGGTTTCTGGTTCAGAGAATGGAAAGGGACCGCAATAGGTTTGTCCAGATGGACCACTTGTCCCTGCACCTCCAAACCAATACTCCGGTCCATAGTTACGGTTTGGGTCAACACCATCTGGATAATTCCAGCCATCACCCCAGGTAATTTGTCCATTACCATCATTATCGCAGATATTCTTTCTCCACCACAAATCAGTTTGATCAATAACAATCTTATGTCCATTTGGATTTATTAAAGGCACAAACCAGATTTGTGCATTATCTACCCAGAAAGTTACATCAGGATTAGTTTCATAGTTATCAACAAGATAATTAAGAATTAGCATTACCATCTCCATAGAGATAGGTTCTCTTGCATGATGTTCACCATCAAAGCAGATATTTGGTTCATCCTCATTTATTACCACATTATCAGAGAGTTTCACACACCAGATATCGTGTTGATAGTCTATGTAGTTATTATTACCCCCACCAAAATATTCCTTACCGCGTGTATCACCAATATCAAAAATCTGTAGAATATCAGGGTGATTAATTACCAGAGTATCCAGTTCTGCAACCATATCATCATAAGAACGATAACCAAATATATCCTTACGCTTCAATACCATATTCTCTTTCATTTGTGATTCAGTTTTGATGATTTTAAATTTATATCCCAAATTTGAAATGGACTTTAAATTTTCTTCCGGAATTACTATATCTAAATATTTTTCTGGAACAAATGCAGCAATATCATAATTATTTACATAAAAATATTCTGCAGTTTTATAGTTAGCATTCTCAATTCTGATAATTACTTTTTCAGCAGATAAAATATTGAATGTAAAAAAAATAAAGGTAATGAGCAAAATAATTCCAACTTTCCTTCCCGATTCCCGCCTACCAAAGTCCAGATGGAATCGGAACGGCAGGCAGGCCTCGGGATTTTGACTATGTGTCAACATTTCTATTCCTCCTTGATTGTTTATATTTATTTCTCAAATAATTTTTATTATTCAAGTGGGGTGAAAGAACGAGAAGATAAAATTTATGTCAAATTTATTTTTGTATAATGATTTTTTGTTTTGTAAGATTATAGTATTATATCAAATGTAAGTTTTATTAATAAAAATTTTTTCAATTGACAAAAATTTTCCTTATCCCTGTTTAAGACAAAATGAAACCAAAAGCAATTGTAACCGGGTCAAATGGATTTGTCGGCTGTAATCTTGTTAGAGCCTTACTTTCAAAAGATTATGATGTAACCTGCCTTGTAAGAAAGACTTCAAATATTAAGTCTCTTGAAAATCTACCTATTAAATTTGCTTATGGTGATTGCAACAATATTGAATCATTGAGAAAAGCATGTGAAGGTCAGGATTATGTTTTCCATTTAGCAGCTAAAGTTAAAGAAAAATCTAAGAAGAGATATTTTGAAGTAAACCTTGATGGCACAAAAAATCTTTTAACGGCAATTAATAATCTCAATATAAAAAAATTCATATTTCTCAGTTCCCAGGCTGCTGCCGGACCGTCAGCAAGCAGAATTCCAAAAACCGAAGAAGAACCAGAAAATCCCGTTTCCTATTATGGTAAGAGCAAACTCGCAGCAGAAGAATATATTAAAAAGAATACCAAAATTCCCTGGACTATTATCAGACCCTCAAGTGTATTCGGACCTTATGACAGGGATTTCTACATCTATTTTAAATTGGTGAAAAAAGGTATTGCTCCTTTAGCTGGTTTAAGTGAGAAATATATCAGTTTGATTTATATTGAGGATCTTTCAAATTTAATAATTAAAGCAGCAATAAATCCTAAAGCTAATTATCAAACATTTTTTGCATGTGATGGAAATATATATTCTTGGAATGATTTCATAAATACATTACAGAATATTCTGGATAAGAAATTAATTAGAATAAAAATTCCAATCATTTTTGCTTATAAACTTGCGTTATTCAATGAATGTACAAAATATTTCTGCAAACAACAGGCAACATTAAATTTGCAAAAAGTAAAGGAAATGAGAGTAAAATATTGGATATGCAGTTCTGATAAAGCCCAGAACTTGTTAGACTTCTCTCCAAAATTCACCCTAAATGAAGCATTGCGCAAAACATATAATTGGTATAAAGAAAATAAATGGTTATAAAAAGAATTTGTATTTTTCTTATTTTTTTATTTTTTACTTCCCAAATTAATGCACAAGATGTTCAAATTCAGGAAGTTATTCTGCCAGATTCATCATATATTCTTGAGGAAGATACTTTGAGTATAGATACTCTAAGAATGCCAATTTTTCAAGATAGTTTAAAAATAAAGACATATACATTAGAAGAGGTAGAAAAGGAAGTTCGATCATTAGAAGATACATTCTTTAATTTCAACGATAAAGTTTTCCTCAGTAATTCAATATATAGATTTGGAAACAATTTTTATTTCCCTCCATATAAGCAAACAGATTTTAATATTTTCAACTTAAAACTGAATAATCTATTTTTAGATTCAAATGAGTTACAAAGTTTGTTATTTTATTACAATTGCAACAAAAAAGAGAATAATGAATATGGATTTTCAGGTTTAGAAATTAATTTTGAACCAACTTTATCTGCAGTCAAATTTGAATCTGGTTCTTATAATTTCGAAAATAAGTATTTGAATTTTCAGAAAAATAACTTCTTTAACCTTTTTGATGCAAAGATATTTATTCAAAGTGGGAAGAATAAAAGTCCATTTGGAGATAAAAGCTATTTTGATAACTTTGTTTTTCAGGCTGAAAAGAATTTCTCTTCACACAAAATAAGATATAATTACTTAAAATTGTTTTCCACAAGAGACGGATATAATTTCGAAAATCCATGGTATGAAATAAAGTTTGGCGATAACTATTCACAAAAAAACCAAACTGTTACTCATATTTTAAATATGTTACTTTTTGGAAATTTTATTAACCTTTCATATTTACATCAAACTGGATACGAGAAAATCTATAATGGATATTTCCTAAAAAATAAATTTGTTCGCAATCAGTTTAATCTGAGTTTCCATTTACCAATTGAGAACTATGAAACTGATATATCCTTAAAAACTGATATAAACAATTATGATCATTTTGATTATAAGGGAATTGTAAACGATTATTATATTACACTTAGAATGAATTCTCCCGGGATTTTTTCTGATTTTTATAAAGTAAAACTTAGGAATGAGGTTTATTTTTCTGGTCTGGATGATACCACTTATTTCTATCCTCAATTATACTTTGATTTTCCAATTACCGAGCAACTTTCAACCAATCTCTCCATCGGTGTAAAAGGTAAGCAATACTTTTTCCCACATTTTGGTTCGGTTCTAACACATAAAAGATCAAAGATAATATATGCAGATTTATCAATAGATTATAAAAACCAAAATTATAAATTAGTTCTAAAACCATTTTTTCATAAGATAAAAAATGATGTGCAGTTTATATGGGAATCCGCTGCAATATCTCCTGAATTTGAAGAGATTAGGAAATACAATGAATATGGAGCTGATGCTTTTGGAGAAGTATGTTTTGATTACTTTACAATTCAAAATAAATTAAGATTGAATTTTAACTTTACAAAAAGACCAGACAATCTTGTTTATCGTCCAAATATTTCATTAAAATTATTATGGGATATAAGGCAAGATCTTAAACATAATAATTTTATTTATGTAAAGTCTGAACTCTCATATTTGAGGGATTTTAGAAATATTGAACTTAAAAAGGAAGAGGATGAAATTTTTCTTGATGTTGAATTTGGTATAAATATTAATAGATTTAGGATTTCGCTTATATTTAAAAATATTATGAATCAAGATTATTTTATGGATAAAAATAATTATATTAATGGTTATGGAACCTATTTGCAGATTCATTGGAATTTTATAAATTAAAATAGCACGCAGAAAAACGCCGATTGTGCTGATTCTCGCTGATTATTTAATCTTTGTTTTTATTAAAAATTAAATTATTTATCTTTTCAGTGTTTATCTGCTTTATCTGCGTTCATCTGTGCCGAATCAACTCATTGGAGTAAAAATGGAATGTAGTATAAAAGAAAATATGAGTTATTGTAATTGCACCTATCCCTGTGATAAAAAAGGAAAGTGTTGTGAATGTATTACATATCACAGAAAATTGGGTGAGCTTCCTGCGTGTTACTTTACCGAAAGCGAAGAACGCACTTATGATCGTAGTATTGAATATTTTGTCCGTTTACATAAAGGATAATAGATGGGAAATAAAGAGTACTTTGTAATCACAGGTGATGTTGTTGGCTCATCTCTTTTCAAAGGAGTAGAGAGAAAAAATCTGCATAATGCTTTAGTTGAGAGCTTGCAGTTTATTAGGGAAGAGAATACTGATAGTTTTCTTTACGATTTTGATATCTTTCGCGGGGACTCCTTTCAAAATGTCTTAAAATCTAACTCCACAGTCTTTTCTATATGTTTGAAACTTAGATTGAAACTTGCAATTATTATGCATCCTAATCCAATTGACTTGAGAATTGCTATTGGATATGGCACAATTGATATGCTCCCGGAAGATAGAGCATCTCTGGGAGATGGCAAAGCATACAGGTTTTCAGGAGAAATGTTGGATAACCTTTCAAAAAATAGCTATAGAAGAATAGGAATAAAAACATCTGATAACCAATTAAATAATCTTTTAGAAGGATATTGCATCCTTTTTGATAAGGCAACGGTTGGATGGAGTTTTGAACAAAAGGAAGCCGTGTTCTGGAAAATGCATGGGTTAACAGAAGTGGAAATTGTAAAAAAATTAAAAGGGAAACCCATCGCACAAAAAAATGTTTCAAAGCGACTAAAAACTGCTGAGTGGAAACAGCATGTAAAACCATCGCTGAATATGATTGATGACTTTTTTAGAGATGTATCCAACCCGTCTGCCCGTCTTGGCTCGGCAAGTCATCCAATTTATCTGGAAACCTAAATGTGCCAAGCCGAGACAGAGGCGCCTGTCCTCCGATATATTGGGAGCCAATGCTGGCCGAGACTGAAAAAGAAATTTAATCTAAAGAATTTATAGCTGATATGAGATATAGTTGGTTAATAAAATCGTCTTTCATATACCCCATTTGGGGTATATTTAGCGAATATACCCCATTTGGGGTATATTCTTATTTAACAACTAATCTGGGTTGTATTTTCATTTTACAACCTGTTTGGCTTGTATTTTTATTTTACATCCCATTAGAGATGTATTTGATATTAACACCCTAATTGCGGTGTAGCATTTGCTATAAACTAAATATGACTATCTTACTAAATCTATTACTAGCACACTTCATAGCAGATTTCCTTTTACAAAATAGGCAATTAGTAGAAACAAAAAAATATTCTGTATTGCCTATATTACTACATAGTCTTATTGTTGGCGGATTATCATATATCTTTGTTAGAATGCTGACAATTTCAGTTTTTATTTTCATTTCACATTTTATTATTGATTTTGCCAAAAATAGAATCACAAAGTATATTGGAAAGAGCTCAACTAAAAGCCAATTTTACATAACCGAGATTTTGTTATTTGTATTAGACCAAGTCCTTCATATTGCAGTAATCATATTTTTACTTAACATTTTTAGAGAACAGATTTTGTATACTTCTTATTTGCATATTCCTGAAAATTTATCAATAATTTGTTTAGCATATCTTGTTACTATATGGGTTTCAGGCATATTAATAGGTTTTCTTACAAAACCTTATGAAATACAAATAAAAGCAGATAAAGAAAGTGGACTTGCTGGGGCTGGGAAAACTATTGGCCAATTAGAAAGATTTATTATTCTGACAATGATACTTACTAATAACCCAATTGGAATTGGTTTTATTTTTACTGCAAAATCTATTTTTAGATTTGAAAATTTGAAAAAGAGAAAACTGGCAGAATATATTTTAATCGGAACTTTATATAGCTTTGTATTAGCATTAGCTATTGGATATTTGACAAAATATTTACTAAAGGTGGTGGTTAAATAACTATGAAAAATAAAATTTTTACAAGCATTGAAGATGCCATAACTCAAATAAAAAATGGTAAGATGGTTATTGTTGTGGATGATGAGAATCGTGAAAATGAAGGCGATCTGATAATGGCTGCAGAAAAGGTAAGCGCAGAAAGTATAAATTTTATGATAACACATGCTCGTGGTCTTATATGCACTCCAATGATTGATGAGGATTTACAAAGATTGAATCTGTCTTTGATGACAACTGAAAACACAGAAAGTCATCAAACCCAATTTACTATCTCTGTAGATGCTAGGGAAAATACCACTACTGGAATTTCTGCTTATGACCGTGCAGAGACAATTAAGGTCTTATCTGATTTAAAGTCTGAACCAAGGGACCTAAGAAGACCCGGTCACATTTTCCCACTTAAAGCACAACCGGGTGGAGTATTAAAGAGAGCAGGTCATACTGAAGCAACAATAGATTTAGTAAAGATTGCAGGATTAAATCCAGTTGGTATTTTATGTGAGATTATTAGAGATGATGGCCAGATGGCTCGGCTTAATGACCTGAAAATTTTCGCAGAAAAGTTCAATTTGTCTATTATTACAATTCAGGATTTGATAAAATATCGTCAGAAAAAGGAAAAGCTCATATTTCGTATTACTGAAGCAGATTTACCAACTAAATTTGGACACTTCAAAATTATTGGTTATGAAAGCCCAATTACAGGTGAGCATCATGTTGCTCTCGTCAAGGGTGATGTTGATGGCAAGAAAAATGTTTTAGTAAGAGTTCATTCAAAATGCTTGACAGGAGATACATTCCATTCCCTCCGTTGTGATTGTGCTGATCAGTTAGAGAAATCAATGATCACTATTGAAAAGGAAGGATTGGGTGTTCTTGTGTATATGCATCAAGAGGGTAGAGGAATAGGTTTAATAAATAAAATAAAGGCATATCATTTACAGGATCTAGGAAGAGATACTGTACAAGCAAATGAAGAATTGGGATTCAAAAAGGACCTAAGAGATTATGGATTGGGAGCTCAAATTCTAAAAGACCTTGGTCTAACAACAATTAGAATCTTAACTAATAATCCCAAAAAGATAATAGGCTTGCGAGGATATGGAATTGAGATTGTTGAAAGGATACCACTTACCATAAATCCTACTAAAAGGAATGTAAAATATCTTAAGACAAAAAAGGAAAAATTAGGGCATTTGATTGATGTATAAATAGTCAGAATGCTTCGCTGTCAGAATGCTTCGCTGTCAAATGGCTTCGCCGTCAAAACGCTTTGCTGTCACTTGACACTACAAAGGGAGCTTATGACTATATTTGACGCACCGACCTTGCTTCGCTGAAGCTATGCGAAGGCGAGAGGTGCATATGACTATTTATGGCACACCCAAGGTGTATTTGACTATTTATAATGCTCTGAAGGTGAAATTATACAAAATGAAAATAAATAAATTATTAATAGTCTTTTTATATATCGCCCTTATATTACCTTTAAATATTGGAGCTAAGGTTTCTTATCCAGAACCAACAGGATTTGCTAATGATTTTGCCAGTGTTATGTCTTCTGAAATATTAAAAAAGATTAATAATATTTGTATTGAATTAAAACAAGAAACTGGTTTTGAACTATCTTTGGCAATAATTGCTGATATGCAAGGAGAAGATTATTATACTTATGCAAATAAACTGTATGAAAAGTGGGGTATAGGCGATAGAAATGATGCTGGTGCATTATTATTTATTGCAGTTAAAGAAAGAAAATTGAAAATTGAAATCGGTTATGGAGCTGAAGGATTTTTGCCTGATGGGTTGTGTGGAGAGATAGCAGACAAATATATTATTCCACATCTACAAAACAACGATTATAATTCTGGAGTCTTATATGGTATGGTTGCACTTGCTTCAGTTACTGCTGATCATTATGGTGTTCAATTAACAGGAGTTCCAGAAGGTTATGTTGATGGTGGTTCAAAGCCTTTTGTGTTAAATATTATTAGACTCATTTTTCCCCTTATTATTTTAATCCTTTTTCTTGGCGGAAGAATTGGACTTTTCCCCTTTATTTTCCTGAGTAGTATGGGAGGAATGCGAGGTGGTTGGGGTAGTGGTACAAGTGGTTTTGGCGGATTTGGAGGTTTTGGTGGATTCGGTGGTGGACTTAGTGGTGGTGGAGGGATCGGGAGGAGTTTCTGATGCCCTGGTATTTTATAATTTTGATTTTTTTTCTTAATATCTTATTTGGTATTGGATTTTTTTACTCACTATTATTAATATTTTTTCACCCCAAAAAGAAGAGAAAGTTTTTTGGCATTAGATTACCTCGAGGGATTTTATATCATTTTAGAAATAAATTGACTGATTACATTTCCAAACAGTTTGAAATATATATTGAGTCTAATCAAGATGAGTTAAAGGATTCTAAATCAAAAGAAATAGCAAAGGATATTTCTAAGAAAATCACAGATGTTATTAAAAATAGAAAATGGTTCAAATCACTACCAAATTTTTTAGCCAAACCAATAATAAAATTTGTTTCAGATGTAACATATTTTCTTTTAGATGAACTATTAACCAATTTTGTTCCGAATTTAGTTCAAAGATATAAAATCAAAGATAAAATTTTTGAACTTTTGTCTGATCAAAATATCATATATATTGAATTCAAAGCAAAATTATATCTCACAAAACCTTTAGTGATTAGTGGTGCTATTTTAGGATTTATATTTGGTATTTTTAATATGATAATGATGTTTATTTTTTGATCTCACCTTTACCCCGTGTAGTAGAGAAAATTACTACACGGGGCAGGCCCTCTCCTAAATAGTATATCCATTAGACACAAATATGGAATTCTCAATAGAAGCCCACAAATTTATTTGTGGGTATTAAAAAGAAAATTGGAAAAAATCAACCGTTTCAACGGTTTACCAAATTTATAAACCATTAAAATGGTTAGAAAAGTATGGCTTCATTGTTACCCTCCCCGATTAAATCGGGGATTACAAATCGTGGGCTTCTAAACAATTTATAGAAACGGGTCTACAGACTTATGTATAATGAAAAGCCTAAATAGGAGAGGGAATTGTTTCCTTCTCTTTTGGGAGAAGGATTAAGGATAAGATAAAAAAAGGTATAATGAAAAAAATTTTAATACTCATAATAATTTTATTGTTATCAGCGTCCATTTCTGCAGAATCACTTGATATTCATAATGTCATAGAAATTGGCTTAAAAAATTCTTATGATATGAGTTATCAGAAATATAATCTACGAACTTCTAAGCAGAATTTAAATTCCTCTTATCTAACACTTCTCCCTTCTGCACAATATTCAATTTCAAATACAGAAACAAAAAACAGCTCAATTAAATCAGGTAATATTTCATTCTCAGAATCTATTTCATCAAATGATTGGAGATATTTTGATATTAAAAAAAGTATATCTACTTTAAAGCAAAGAGAAATTGAATTACAGCTTACCAGAAGAAGATTTATTTATAATACCATTAAGTATTATATTAATGTTCTGCAGAATAAAAAATTGCTTGAATTGGCAGCTCAGAAAGTAAAAATTGCTGAAAGAAATCTTGAAGAAACCAAAATCCTTTTGGAACATGGCAAAGTTTCAGAATTGGAATTGCAACAAGTAGAAATAGGTCTATCACGCACACTGATTGATTCGCTTAAAGCCTGGAATAATTTTATAAATAGCAAAATGGAGTTATGCTTTGCAATAAATATTGAATATAAAAATGTTTATGATTTTACTGAATTTGATTATGAATTTTCCGCACCAGAGGATTTTATATTTTCTGAAGGTATAATACTCAGCATAGCCTGCGAAAAGGAGAATTACAAGCAAGCCAGGAGAGATTACAATCAAAATAAGCTGTCTTTTTTGCCTGCTCTTTCTTTTTCAATTAATAAAGACTTAGGCTGGGAAGAAAAAAGTATTTTTGATTTTGAGAGTTCATCTAATCCGATTAAATACTCTTTGTCTCTATCATATCCTTTACTAAGTCCAATTACTAATCTTCCAACTCATAAAAAACATAAGTATCAATTAAACAAAGCTGAGCTTCAATTAAATAATACTATAAAGGAAGAGAAAAAGGATTTTAGTCTTGCACTAATGAATTTTAAGCAGTCAAAAGAATATTTTTCGTTAGCAAAAAAACAGGAGGAACTGGAAGAAATTCATTTTGAAATAGTCAATGAACGATATAGATTGGGACAAGCAAATTTAACTGAATTGGAAAATGCCAGAAAAGAATTATTTCAAATCAAAAATGAAAAAATTCAAGATTATTATAATTTAATCCTTTCTCAAGAGCAGTTAAACCTAATATGTAATAATAAAATGTTAAAAGAATACTAATTAGTGCCTGTCAGTAAACTAAAAACCTTGCGAATGGTCATCCCGATATATCGGGACGCAATGGTTAATTTCATGATAGAAACAGTGTAGGAGAACTATGAAAAAATTTGTTTGGATTGTGGTTGTAATAATTGTGGTTGTTATTTTAGTTTTGGTGCAATCAAAAGGTAAAAAGGAAGAAGCATCAAAAGGGAAATTGGATAAAGCTGAATCAGCAGTTGCCAAACTTGGTGATATTTCAATAACGCTTGATGAAGTTGGTGAAATAAAACCGATTAAAGAAGTAAATGTCAAATCAAAGATTAGTGGTAAGATTAAAAAGCTTTATGTTGAAGAAGGTCAGAATATTAAAGAGGATGAAATCATCGCTGAAATTGAACCTGATATGCAGCAGGCACAGACATTATCCAGAATTAAAAGTAATCTTCAAACAACAGAAATTGAATTAGAAACTGCTCAGTTAAATTTTAATTCTGATAAGAAACTATATGAAAAAAAATTCATATCAGATAATGATTGGCTTAAATCTCAAAATGCTCTCAAAAAAGCTGAGATTAGCTATCAATCAGCATTAGAACAATATAAATTAATTCAAGAGATTGGTATAACAGAAGAAAATCTAAAAATAACTGCACCCGTATCTGGAACGATTATCCAAAAAAATGTTGAAGAAGGTGAAATGGTGGTTTCCAGTGAGTCATATTCTGGTGGAACAGTTATCCTGACTATTGCTGATTTATCCAAAATGATAATCCTTGCAGAAATAAATGAAATTGATATTGGTAAAATCTCATTAGACCAACCAGTTGACATATCAATAGATGCCTTTCCAGATATTGATTATAAAGGGAAGATAACCCATATTGCTCCAATGGCAAAGATCGGAAAAAATAATATCAGAGTGTTTGATATTAAAATTTCTATAGAAAATTTAACCCCAAATCTCAAACCCGGAATTAGTGCAAATGTTACAATAATTGGCAAAACAAGTAACGATGTTATTACAGTTCCGATTCAGGCAATCTTTCAGGATGAGAATGGGAATAATATTGTATATACAATCAAATCGGATACATTGATTACTCCGCAAATTGTAAAAACTGGTATTAATGACCTTGAAAAAGTAGAAATCATTGAAGGAATTGCAGTTGGAGACACAATATCATTAAAAGAAAAACCTAAAACAGATTCTGAAAATGATAAAAGAAGAAGAGGAAGAATAAGGGTAAATTAAAAAAGATTAGCCTTGCGAAGGTTGAAAACCTTCGCAAGGGTTGAAATTATAAAAACCAAATCTTGAGAAATAAACTGTATTGCCTATAAAGTGGGGTTCACCAGCCGGGGTTTAGCTGGCACACTATTTTAACCAATACCGATTAATGTATATAATAATAAGTGGCAATATTAGTACTCCATTATAAAAAACATGCAAAACTATACTCCATCCTATTCCAAATTTTGTTCTAATAAAACCAAAAATAATGCCTAAAATTATTCGTGGCAAAGTTATGATAGGGATAAAAAGTAAGTGATTCAAGCTTAATTCATAGTTTGTAATATGTATCATCCCAAATGATAGAACAGAAAAATAAAATATATATTTAAAGTTTCTATCCCAAAAGTTTGATAGTTTCCTTTCTATTGAATTATTTAAAATCAAATAGTAGAATACAATAAATACAGTAAATCCCAATAATAATCTGTAAATATTATTGATTCCAATTTCCACATCTTTATTATTAAAAAGACATGGTGAACTAAAAAAATAGGTTATAGCTCCACAAGAAATTGAAAGGTTCAGGCGATTAAATTTCAAAGAAAGTCTAAAAACTAATTCTTCTAAAAGAGGACCTATTATTAACGAAAAAGAAAGGAAAACAATAAATGGGTATCCTTTTAGTACACCAAGAGGTTTATGTGGTACGGTAGGTTCAATTAAACGAATAACCTGAAGATAATTTATCAATTTTTCAGATAATAAAAATAAAATTATAGTTATTATCCAAACAGAAAAAACATATACGAGATTTTCCTTAAATGAATAGCTTTTATCAAGGACATTTTTGGGAGAGCATATAAATGAAATGATTTTTTTAAAAGTCTTAAAATAATAATTAGGATTTAAAAGTTTTATTAACATTCTTTCAGATTATTGTTTCATTACTTTGTCGTAAGTTTCTGCTAAGGGAAAAACATTATCTTTGTTCATCGTGATTTCAATCATTTTGCCCTTTTTCACTTCAATAGGCAGACACCAGCAGACGGGTTCTCCGTTAATCCAGACGATCTTTGTTACAATCCACTTCTTGCCATCTGGTGCATTATTACCATGTTGCGCGACGGACGCAGATTTTAAAATCTTGACTTGATCGCCTGTAACATCACTAAAACCGTAATACCAGTTTTGATTCATCCCTGCCCATCTAAGCATCTTTAGCTCGGTCGAGTCTTTTGCCTCTTGTTCACGTTTAAGTTGATAGACTCGCCATCTTACTACTCTATCTTTGAACCCAGGAACTGGGTCCTTATCAAATACAGCCCATTGTAGAACCAAATCGGGTATATCCAAGTGGATCTGTATTTTCCACGTCTTTGCTTCCTGCTCTTCATCAATGAATTTTTCACATCCAAACAGAAGTAAAAAACTAATAAATAATAAAACAATGTTTCCCGTTTTTTTCAACTCATTTTTGTTAAAATTAATTAAATTGAGTTTCTTTTTCATTCTTTCTCCTTTTAATCTTTTTTATTTTTTAACCTTAAGTAGCTAAAAGATTATAACATAAAACAAAATAAGAAAAATTCAAGTAATAAATAAGAATACTGTCAAATTTTTTTACCTAAATAGTTATTTCATAAATATTCATTGTATAGGTATCATCTGGTTTTTTAATCATTTCTATTAATTTACTATTGTAAAGTCTTATTCTTATGTCCATATAGCTTTCATTTGGTTTAAATTGATTAACAATTTTTCCTTTTTGATTTATAATATCATAATAAGGTTTTCCATTTATATCGTAAGTTTTCACCCAGAGATTACCCTTTATGTCAATGCGGATATCATAAACTGCATTACGATATTTAGGAATCTCAAATCCTTTTTGGTCTCCAATCTCTTTTTTAATTCTAACAATTTCCTCATGGGGTATTTTTATTCGTTCAAATTCTTTTCGTATTTCTTTAACCTTTTTACCATTATTGTTAAATACATCTATTATATACTCATCAGTGGAGATTGAAGCAGCATAAACATGTTTATTATTGCAGGTAAATTTAGGAAATTGAAAAGTAACTTTTTTGTAATCTCCTTCAATTTTAAACAAAACAATAGTTGTATCTGGTTTTATAATTTGAAGACTAAGAGAATGGTTCATTTTGCCATTTTTAATTTTCATTTTACTATTATATTCTAAGTAAAATTGTCCGAAAACCTGTCGGTCGTGTGTTATAGAAGAAGTTTGAGAGTTTTGCATCTTATCCTCAATATAATCACCTTTGTAAGTGAAATATGAAAACCTTAAATTACCAATATCAAACACTTCAATACGAGAGTTTCTTTCATCGTGAAAAATTGGACCCGGGAATATAAATTCTCCAGGACCCTTGCCACTTGCACTTAATGTTTTTATTACATTCCCATCAAAATCTAAAATAGTTATTTTATGTTGCATTGTATTACATAAATATACTTTCTCATCTGCAACAATCCAGGAACAAAAATCATTTTCATCGAACTCCAGGGGGATTGGCTTTATTAATGTTGCTTGTACTTGTTCTATATCAGAATTCTTGGGATTATTAATAACTTCAAATTTACCCGAATTTTTTCCGCAATTTACTACACACAAGGCAATAAAGATGTAAATGATTATTTTATATCTACCTTTCATAAATAGTGCTCCTTATTATATTATCTTGTAAATGCAATAACCTTGAATATACTTTTTAAAAAAGTTTGGCAATTGACTAATTTTATTTCTTCTTTTTGAAGGTGAATAAAGTTAATTCCAAAATTGTGATGTAAAGTTTTTCTCATTGTGTGTGACATTTCATGGCTCATCAAAACATTGAAGAAATAAATTTTACTAAAGTAGCTTGGCTAATCCATCCTAAAAGGAATTGTGATATATACCAAGGTATAAAAATCCAAATTGATTCCTTCCATTCAAGTCTGTAAATTAACTTTATCATTAAAAAAGAAAAGATCACGAAAAAATACCATGTCTTAAAAAAATTACTAAATATTGAAGCATGAAATCCTTTAAGATTAAAAATATTAGCTAAAAAGATAATAATATATATAATAGATGTGACAATAATTGCAGTTTTGTAACTCTGATCATCTAATCCCAAAATTTTACTTATAGCCCATGATATCAAAATTCTAAACGGCATCAAAATTATCGTAATAACAAATAATTGTAACATTATTATTCACTCCTACAATTAAAGTAAATCAATATTCTGAAAAAAGTATGTTACTAATCCAGATAATATAAATAATACAAAAGCTATTATACGAGCAATAAGAACATATATGAGTTTGGCCTTAAATGAATAGCTTTTATCAAGGACATTTTGGGGAGAGCATATAAATGAAATAATTTTTTTAAAAGTCTTAAAATAATATTTAGGATTTAAAAGCTTTATTAACATTCTTTCAGATTATTGTTTCATTACTTTGTCGTAAGTTTCTGCTAAGGGAAAAACATTATCTTTGTTCAGCGTGATTTTAATCTTTTTGCCCTTTTCCACTTCAATAGGCAGACACCAGCAGACGGGTTCTCCGTTAATCCAAACTATCTTTGTCACAATCCACTTCTTGCCATCTGGTGCATTAGAACCGAAGTAACTGTCGGATACTGATTTTAAAATATATACTTGATCGCCGGTAACATTCTTAAAACCATAATCCCAGTTTGGCTTCATCCCTGCCCATCTAAGCATCTTTCGCTCAGTCGAGTCTTTTGCTTCTTGTTCACGTTTAAGTTGATAGTTTCGCCTTCTTACTACTCTGTCTTTGAACCCAGGAACAGGGTCCTTATCAAACATAGCCCATTGTAGAACCAAATCGGGTTTATCCAAGTGAATCTGTATTTTCCACGTCTTTGCTTCCTGCTCTTCATCAATGAATTTTTCACATCCAAACAGAAGTAAAATACTAATAAATAATAGAACGATGTTTCCCATTTTTTTCATCTCATTTTTGTTAAAATTAATTAAATTGAGTTTCTTTTTCATTCTTTCTCCTTTTAATCTTTTTTTTAACCTTAACTAGCTAAAAAAAGTATGAATTAAAAATTTTTTTTGAGAAAAAAAATAATTTAATATGCTGTCAAGTTTTTACATCAACATCCCAGAAAATTCCATAATTAAGCTTCATTATTTTCCAGCCGATTTTATAAGGACATATTTTATATCCCAAGATTTTAAATATACTTCCAATGGTTGCAAACCTAATTCATGGCGTTTGTTATTTACATTTTCTTCATCTTTAATAGGAAAAAACTCATACTTTCCTGTTTTCTCATTAATAAATAATTGGGAGCCATAAATTTGTTTTTTACCATTGCCCTTTAAAACTCTATCTTGAATTGATGCAACATTTCTCCAGAAAGCTTCCCAATTTTTTGCGACATCTACTAACATTGGCAAATATTTTCCTTGACACAAAATATAAATGTAAAATAATTCTAATTAATCCTATGGTTAAAATTTGGAAAAGAAAGTAACGATGTAGTTACAGTTCCTATTCAAGCTATTTTCCAGGATGAGAATGGAAATAATATTGTTTATACAATAAAGTCAGACACATCGATTACTTCGCAAATTGTAAAAACTGGTATTAATGACCTTGAAAAAGTGGAAATCATTGAAGGAATTGCAGTTGGAGACACAATATCATTAAAAGAAAAACCTAAAACAGATTCTGAAAATGATAAAAGAAGAAGAGGAAGGATAAATTAAAAAGATTAACCTTGCGAAGGTTTAGAACCTTCGCAAGGTTGGTATGCGAAAATGTCATTTCATAAAGAATGTTTTTACCATATATATAACCGTGGTTGTAATAAAGAACTGATATTCTATAATGATAGAAACTACCTATTTCTATTACAAAAAATAAAATCTACTTATAAAAAATATGGAGCTAATATCATTGCTTATTGTTTACCCTGTGTAATAGGATGTATTATAGCTTATGTGGATAATTATAACCAGAATGAATTACCTTTTTTTGGTATTTGTGAAAATATAGTCATTATTACACGGGGTGAAATGCCCAATCACTATCACCTCTTAGTAAAACAGCTGACGGATCAACCTTTGTCTGATTGGATAAGAAACATTTTCAATGGATATACTCAAGCAATTAATAAAGAGCAAGGGAGATCCGGCACATTGTTTGAAGGGAGAGCCAAGCATATTTTAATTGATAAAGAGGAATATTTGATACATTTAGTACGATATATTCATTATAATCCTGTTGCAACCGGATTAGTTGATTCACCTGAAGAGTGGCTATATTCTAATTATTTAGAGTGGATTGGCAAAAGGAATGGCTCTTTATTTGATAAAAAATTCTTTTCAATTTATTTCAATAGTTTTGACGAATATCAGAAGTTCATGGAAGAATATAAAATTGGGAAACAATTAGAGAAAAAGCTCAAGGGCTACTATTTGGGATAAGAACCCTTGCGAAGGTTGAAAACCTTCGCAAGGTTGAATGAAAGGGAAAAACAATGAAAAAGATATATTACATATTTCTGTTTTTATTACTCTTACCGATTTGTTTATCAGCAAATCCAGTCACAGCCGACGATGTTGAACAGGCTGTAAAAACCCAGCTTGCTTATAAAAATAAGTCGGTTGAATATTCAATCGCAGAAATTTCTGTTGTTGAAGACGAAAATAATCAGGCAAAACTGTGTTTTATCGTAGACCTCCGGCCTAAAGGGTTTATTGCTCTTTCTTCAGACACCGATATTACGCCAATTATTGCATATTCTTTCAGGATAGATTTAGTCAAAGACGAGGAAAATCTTCTTTATTATATGATAAAAAAAGATATGGAATTCAGATTAGAAGCAAAATCACAATTCTCTTCTGAGAAGATTAAAGCCAATAACACGCTTTGGAAGAGTTATATTTCTGGAAATATTGAAGAGCTAAAAACCAGAAATTTTCAACAATGGCCTGAACCAGGGAGCACATTAACCACTGGCTGGATTGAAACAACCTGGTCACAAGGCTATCCATATAATATGTTTTGTCCACTTGATCCAAATACTGGTAGTAGGTGCGTAGTTGGTTGTGTTGCGACGGCAATGTCTATGCTTATTAATTATCACGAATATGTTGGAGATGTTAGCTTCAATTATTCTGATGACCATTATTGGAGTAATGGGATACACATAGATTCTGATAGCACTCTTTATGACTTTCCAAGTTTTAATGCCTTAAATATATATCTTGATACTCTAAAAGTACATTACCAAAATAGTTTGCCTTTAACCAACGAAGATAAAGCGGCTCTATGTTTTGCTTGTGGAATTTCAGTTCATATGTGGTATAGCTCTTCTGGTTCGGGTGCCTGGACTGAACAAGTGACTTATGAATTGCTCAATAAATTTAATTATAATTCTGCTCTCTGGATGGACTCATGGCATCCCTTTTTCTATGATTCATTAAGTACAAATATGATAAATGCAAAACCAGCTGAAATATCGATATATACGACTGGTGGGGGAAATGGTCATGCAATTAATTGCGATGGATATAATACAGATGATTTTTATCATCTTAACTTTGGATGGGGACCGTCCAGTCCAGGTAATATTATAACTGCATGGTATTCTTTGCCCTTAGGGATGCCAGCAGGATATTGTATTATCGGTGGAGCAGTTCTTAATGTTGAAGGAGGTATAAGACCCTTAACTGTATCCGGAACTGTCTCTACCAATGGAGTAAATCCAATTGGAACGAACATTACCTTTGAGGGCGATTATAGTTATTCGATAACTGTTGAAGATTCAAATGGTTTTTATGAAATACCTACAGTATTTCCAGGATATTACACAGCAAGTGCACTTTTGGGAAGACTGTATTATCAAACAAAAGAAGTTTATATTGATTCAACTCATAATGTGATTGATTTCGATCTATTCAATTATGAAAGTGTTACAGGTATAGTTTCAGTAGAAGGTGGGATGGATCCAACGGGAGCAATAATTAATTTTATTGGGGATTATAACTATTCTACAACTGTACTTAATTATAATGGTGAATATGAAATTTTAGATGTAATGCCTGGACATTATACTGCTACAGCAAGTCTTAATCGGATTTATTATCAGACGAAAGAAGTAGACATTGATAGTACAAATATGATTGTTGATTTTGAATTAGAGGATTATTGTTATCAATCAATTGTGAGTTATTGTAGCGATCCTTCAATAATTCTTGATTTAGGTTATGAATATACTTTGAAAATTGCAACTCGTTTTACACCTGATGAATTAGGAGAAAATATTGGAGATATAATTGGTAAGGTTTCATTTTATTCTCCTGCAGCTTCTGATTTTTGTCTTATTACAATTAAAATTTATGAAGGTGGTTCACCAGAAGATCCTCCGGGAGAATTGGTTTATGAAGCACCTATGGGGGTTTTTCCTGCTGATACCTGGGTAGATCATTATCTTGAAACTCCTATTGAGATTTTACCCCTTACAGAATATTGGGTTGGGTATGAGATTTATACTTTGAATGGTAAAGTCGGATGGATGGATGAAGGTCCGATGGAACCTGATAAAGGAGCGTGGATATGTCCATCAGGTTGGGTTTGTCTTTCTATGAATCCTGATTATGACAGGAATTGGCTTATTGAGATGACATTATTTTCAACCACAATTCACGATATTGATGATACACCACAAAGTTTTTCTAATGAATTAGTTTTAATGAACTATCCCAATCCATTTAGTATTTCTACCACAATTTCTTTTTCAGCCACAGATTTACACAGATCGGCACAGATAAAGATTTATAATATTAAAGGTCAGCTTGTAAAACATTTCGAAATCCATCCCAATTATATCGGAACTAAATCAGAATTTAATGAAGTTGTTTGGGATGGAAAGAACGAGAATGGTAGACGACTTTCAAATGGAATTTATTTCTATCAGTTAAGTTCGAAAAATATTGAATCAAAAATTAAAAGGATGATTTTATTGAGATAAAATTTGAGTGTATATGGCTGGTTCTAATACTTTTATTTGACAAATAATTGGAGAAAAATAATTTAGTAAAAAAAATAAAATAAATGAATAATAAATACAGGAGGAATGAAATGGCAAAAGTGGATTTAACACTTAAGAATCTGGATGAGGTATTTCCATCTGATTTCACAGAAGAGCAAAAAGCTAAAGGAAAAACACTATTTCTTAAAAGATTAGCTGAAAGTACTCATCGGTATTATGGTGGAAAGATTCAGATAGCACCGAAAGCAGGTGTCTTTGGTTTCAACTGGTTTAATGTCTGGTACACCCCAGGAGTATCAAAAATATCAACAACAATAAGAGATGACAATGAAACCTCTTATGAACTGTCAAACAGAGGAAATTTTGTGGCAGTAGTAAGTGACTCTACTCGTGTTCTGGGTGATGGAGACTGCACTCCTCCGGGTGGATTAGGAGTTATGGAAGGAAAAGCATTCCTGATGAAATATTTAGGTGGAGTTGATGCTGTTGCTTTGTGCATAGATAGCTATAATGAAAAAGGAGAACATGATCCTGATAAGATAATTGAATTTGTTAAAATGGTACAGCCCAGTTTTGGTGCTATTAATCTTGAAGATATTTCTCAACCAAATTGCTACAAAGTACTTGATACTTTACGAGAGGACTGTATTATTCCAGTCTGGCATGATGATGCTCAAGGAACAGCTTGTGTAACCCTTGCAGGTTTAGTAAATGCACTTAAACTTGTTAATAAAGAACTATCAGAAGTTAAGATGGTTTATTTTGGAGCTGGGGCATCTAATACTACAATTGCGAGAATAAATATCGCAGCAGGCGCAGACCCAGAAAAAATGATTTTATTTGATTCAAAGGGTTCATTACATAAGAACCGTGAAGATCTTAAAGCAGACCCAAGATTTTATCGTAAATGGGAACTCTGTCAGAAAACCAATCCTGACCATATTAAGGATTTTGCAGAGGCTAGTAAAGGTGCTGATGTTATGATTGCACTTTCAAAGCCAGGTCCTGATGTGGTTAAAAAGGAATGGATACGAGCTATGGGAGAAAAACCTATTGTATTTGCCTGTGCAAACCCGGTACCGGAGATATATCCGTATGCAGCAAAAGAAGCTGGTGCATATATAGTTGCAACTGGAAGAGGTGATTTCCCAAACCAAGTTAATAATTCATTGGGCTTCCCAGGAATCTTAAAGGGCGCATTAATAGTCAGAGCTAAAAAAGTGACAGATAAAATGGCTATTGCAGCTGCATATTCTCTTGCCAATTTTGCAGAAAGAAGAGGAATAAATCCTGATAATATCACAGCAACAATGGATGAAGCTGGTGTATTTCCTCATGAAGCTGCTGATGTTGCAATGCAAGCTATTGAAGATGGTGTTGCTAAAGTTATAATGACCAGAGATGAAGCTTATGCTAAAGCTGAAACAGATATTAAATATTCAAGAGATATGACTCATATGTTGATTGAAAAAGGTTATATTAAATATCCACCTGAGGATATGTTGCAAGAAGCACTTGATTGGGCTGTTAATGAGGTTAGATAACACATCTTAAAATCTGAAAAAAAAGCGAATAAACCCCGGAAAAACTAAATGCCGGGGTTTTTTCAAACATGTAAGACTTAAATTGATAGCTTTATAAAACTATTCATTATAAAAATAAATGTGTATCTTTATTCTTAAATTAAAATGATTGTTTTATTTGACAATAAATTTTTTGGTGATTGCAGAGGGACATTATGAAAAAGGATTCTGTAGGAAAAATTATAAAAGAGAGTGATTCTCTTGAAATTGTTGAAGTCAAAGAGTCTAAAGTAGATGATGCTGGTGATTATCAGGAATCCCCCGTTTATATTTATTATGAATGGTGTAAGAAATGTGGAATCTGTGTTGCTTTTTGTCCTACTGGAACATTAGCAAGCCGAGAAGATGGAGCACCCTATGTGAAGTATCCTGAAAAATGTATTCATTGTGAGAAATGTGATATGCTTTGTCCTGATTATGCTATAACCGGTGCTGCTACTGGGGAGAGGAGAGCAGATGTCAAAAAGTAAAAAGCCAAAAGGTAAACCTATTTTAATGCAGGGGAATTTAGCTGTTGCTTATGGAGCGTTAGATGCTGGAATGCGATTCTTTGGTGGATATCCAATAACTCCTTCTACAGAGATTGCAGAGATACTTGCAAAGGAATTGCCAAAATATGGTGGAAAATTCATCCAGATGGAAGATGAACTCGGAAGTATGGCTTCTATTCTTGGTGCTAGCATTGCAGGAATGAAATCAATGACAGCAACAAGCGGACCTGGTTTTTCTCTTATGCAGGAAAACATTGGTTTTGGTATGATGGCAGAAATTCCCTGTGTTGTGGTTAATGTTCAACGAGGTGGTCCAAGCACAGGCTTGCCTACCAGTCCTGCTCAAGGTGATATAATGCAAGCTCGTTGGGGGACTCATGGAGACCATCCAGTTATTGCCCTTTATCCTGATTCAGTTCTGGGATGTTATGAGCTTACTATTCGTGCATTTAATCTTGCTGAGAAATATAGAACTCCTGTAATCCTTTTATTGGACGAAGTAATAGCCCATATGAGAGAATATGTTGTTTTGCCTCCAAAAGAAAAGTTAAAGATTATCGATCGCATCAAACCTACTGTTCCTCCAGAATGGTATAAACATTATAAAGATAATCCAAAATATATTTCTCCACTTGCAAGTTTTGGTGAGGGTTATCGCTTTCATATAACTGGTTTAGCTCATGATGAAAATGGATTTCCAACACAGGTACCGGATGAAATTCAAGCAATGATGGACAGGTTATTGAAAAAAGTTACTGATAATCTTGATGACATAATTCAGATTGAGGCATTTGAAATGGATGATGCTGAGATTGCAATATTTGCTGCAGGTGTCGTTGCTCGGTCAGCTAAAGAAGCTATTATTAAAGCAAGAAAACTTGGAATTAAAGTAGGATTAGTCAGACCTCTTACAATCTGGCCATTTCCAGATATTGATGTAGAAATGATGTTGGAAAATACTAAAGCAACGATTATAGCAGAAATGAACCAGGGACAGTTAATAAATGAAATTAAGAGAGTTACAAAATATGGGTATCATTCAAAATTTATAAAGTTACAAAAATATAATGGCTTAATTATTACCCCGGATGAAATTTTAGAAAAAATTATGGCGGTTAAATGAAAAATATTCCACAGAAAGTTATTCATCAATATCTTAGACATCGTAAAAAATTTCCTCATCTATGGTGTTCTGGATGTGGAAATGGAACAATCCTTGGTGACCTCTTACGAGCAATATATAACTTAGGAATAAAAAAAGATGATATTGCTATGGTTTCTGGCATTGGATGCTCAAGTAGAATGCCAGTATATGTTGACTTCAACACCTTACATTCAACACATGGAAGAGCAATTGCATTTGCTACCGGATTGAAATTTGCAAAACCAGAGATGTATGTAATAGTTATTACTGGTGATGGAGATGCTGCTGCAATTGGAGGAAATCATTTAATTCATGCAGCTCGAAGAAACATTGATTTGACAATAATAATCATTAACAATAATATTTATGGGATGACAGGTGGACAATGTTCTCCAACAACTCCAATGGGTAAGATTGCAACCACTTCACCATACGGTTCAATCGAGCAAAATTTTGATTTGTGTGAGCTTGCTCGTTGTGCAGGTGCAAGTTTCGTAGCTCGAACTACTGCATATCATACAATTGAAGCAAGAGAAATTTTTGAAAAAGCAATTTTAAAGAAAGGTTGCTCCATTGTAGAAGTCATTTCTCAATGCCCGATATCATATGGAAAGTTAAATAATTTCGGTTCCGCAGTTAAGATGTTAGAATGGCAGAGAGATAATACAATTCCAATTCGTGCCATTTCCAAGCTTCCTGCTGAAAAGATTAAAGGGAAAATTGTCAGAGGAATAATTCATGATGCAGATAAACCAGAATTTACTGAAGAGTATGATAAAT
>JAGMCF010000104.1 GCA_023129415.1 Candidatus Cloacimonadota bacterium | reverse complement strand
ATTTGAAATTTTTAATAATTCAGGTGAAGGATTGGCAATAAAAATTGTTTTTCCTTCATTGGATAATTTTGAAATTACATTCGTAATTATTTGAATATAATGAGATGAGAGTCCTGAAGTTGGTTCATCCAATAAAAAAATTTGAGGAGATAAAGTAAGAATTGATGCAAAAGCAACCAATTTTTTCTGTCCAAAAGAGAGTGTGGCAGTTTCTTCATATCGTAAGGATTTGATTTGTAATTGAGTTAAAGCACACTCAATCCTATTTTCAATCTCTGGTCGGTCAAGTTTCAAATTTTCCGGTGCAAACGCTAATTCTTGTTCAACTATTGGAAAGGATAATTGATACTCGGTTTCTTGCATCATCAAACTGACTTTTGGAGAAATTTGTGGTAGAGATAGGTTTTCAATATTTTCATTCATAACTTCAATTGTACCTTCAAATTCACCATTAATTGATTTGGGGATTACACCACACAGCATATAAAGAAGGGTAGTTTTTCCACTTCCGCTTTCTCCTTTAATTGCAATAATATCGCCTTTATCAGCGTCAAATGAGAAATTTTTGACGATCAATGACTGATTCTTAGAATATCTAAATGACAAATTTTGGATTTTAAGAATAGACATAAATTTATACAGCAAATGACTTACATATTAAATATTAGCGTTTACCCCATTAGATGTTCTTATAATATTTAACTATTGAAATCTAATGGGATACTATCTAACGGGGTGAATTTGCGTCTATTAGCGGTTTTTTAATCATTTCCAATAATTCTATATTTTTTTAATTTGATAAATAACGAATAGGATAAAAACCCACCAATTATTCCAGAAAAAGAACCAATAAATATTGAAATAATAATTGGAATAAAAGCTAACCGCAAAAACAATATTGATACAATTATTATTCCTGTGATATTTGCAAATGTACAAATTAAAATATGGGCATAAATAGCATCTTTTCTTATTAGCAAAAAGGCTGTTATATCTGCAACTAATCCAGGCATAGTATAGCTAATTAAAGAAATCGCACCGTGACTTCCAAAAAATCCAAGAGAGATCATTACAATAGCTTGAACCAAACCCACCAGGAATCCTGCTCCTGGTTTTTTAACAATTACAACTGCTAATGTCAACCACATCATATATAATCCTCCAGCAAGGGAACCACCAGGAATCATTAAAGGTGAAGATATTAAACGAACAAGAGGAGTTATAATCGGTTTAATAGCCAATCCTAAAGCACTAAATATAGCTATATATAATAAATCCTGTGAAGAATATTTTATCAGCCATTTCATTTTTATACCTGCTTCATAAATTATTTATACAAAAAGAGCACAAAGAATGAATTTCAAAATTAATGCCTGGAAAAGAGAATAATCTTATTAAAAATGAAACCTTCCCAGAAGAGTGTTTGTTCTTAAAGAATGGTTTTATAATACCTCCAAAATTTATTTCTGAGCTGTTATGGACCACTCCATGACAGTTGAAATTTATTATTTTTTTGAAGGCAAAAAGAAGAAAGTAAGTTTTTAAAAGTATATTCTCTTTCGCCTTTCCAAATACGGGAGGCATGTCCGTTTCCAAACACACCCTATCGGTTATGCTTCCTGCCAATCAGGTTTAGAAAACATAACTCGACGATGTGTTTACAAATAAAATTGAAAGATTTGTGTCAAGAAAAAGTATTCCAAATTTTTTAATATTAAGACAATAATTCATAAAAACTTCTAATTTTCTAATATCTTATCAAAAACTGCTTGACAGCTAATTTATCTTTAAAGTAAGAGATTCCTTTTATGGATTTGAATTTCAATAATATGAAAAAGGTAGCTTGGTGAAAATACATATTACAAAAGATATGTGGATTGAAGATATTTTAAAGAAATATCCCAAAGCTCAAGAATTTCTTTCACGGAGAGGTATTGTCTGTATTATGTGTGGTGAACCTGTTTGGGGTTCACTTAAAGAACAGATGGATGAAAAAGGTTTTTCTAATAAAGAAATGGATATAGTATTGTTTGAACTTAATGAATTTATTAAAAAATCACGAGAAGAAGTATAAATAACATTCTGATAAAATAATTAATAAAAATAATCAAGGAGGATTGTATGCCTAATTCTAAATTTGTAGTACCGGTCCCTACAAATGAACCTATTCTTTCATATTCATCAGGTTCAAAAGAAAGAAAATTAATTAGAGAGAAACTTGCTGAATTAAAATCCGAGGTTATCGAAATTCCTTTAATTATCGGAGGGAAAGAAATAAAAACTGGTGATATGGGTGAGTGTCGATGTCCACACAACCATAAACATGTTCTGGCAAAATATCATCAAGCAGGAGATAAAGAAATTGCGCTAACAATTGAATCTGCACTTAAGGCACAAAAGAGTTGGGCAAAAATGCCCTGGGAAGCAAGGACTTCTATATTTCTGCGAGCTGCAGAATTACTATCTACAAAGTATCGTATGCTTCTTAATGCTTCAACAATGTTATGTCAAAGTAAGAATGTTTTTCAAGCTGAGATTGATTCTGCTTGTGAGTTGATAGATTTCTTTCGATTTAATTCATATTATGCACAACAGATTTACGAACAACAGCCAAATTCTGCAAAAGGTATCTGGAATCGCATTGAACATCGTCCTTTGGAAGGATTTGTATTTGCAGTCACACCATTTAATTTCACATCAATTGCAGGAAATCTTCCTACTGCTCCTGCTTTGATGGGTAATGTAGTGCTTTGGAAACCAGCATCATCTGCGGTTTATCCAGCGTATTTTTTGATGAAGTTGTTCAAAGAAGCCGGTTTGCCTGATGGTGTGATTAATCTTGTTCTTGGCTCAGGTGCAAAGATTGGAAATCCGATCTTGAAAAATCCAAACCTTGCTGGAATTCACTTTACTGGAAGCACCTCAACTTTTCAGAGTATGTGGCGGACTGTTGGAGAGAATATTCGAAATTATCACACTTATCCTAGAATTGTTGGTGAAACTGGCGGAAAGGATTTTATTTTTGTTCATTCAAGTGCAGATATTGATTCTTTGAATACAGCAATAGTTCGCGGTGCTTTTGAATATCAAGGACAGAAATGCTCGGCAGCGTCAAGAGCATATATTCCTGAATCAATTTGGGAAAAATTGAGAGCAAAATTGATTTCTACTACACAGGAACTTAAAATGGGTGATGTTGAGGATTTTTCAAATTTTGTTAACGCAATCATTGATAGAAATGCTTATAACGACATAGTTTCATATATTGAATTTGCAAAGCAGACAAAAGATGCTGAAATTATTTGCGGTGGAAAATACTCAGATAAAAGAGGATATTTTATAGAGCCGACAATAATTCTAACCACCAATCCAAAATTCAAAACCATTCAAGAAGAGATTTTTGGACCTGTTTTCACTGTTTATGTATATCCAGATGAGCAATATGAAGGAACCTTGCACCTTTGTGACGAAACCTCGCCTTATGCTCTCACCGGCTCTATTTTTGCCAAAGATAGAGAAGCAATTGTTAAAGCAACTGAGATACTTACAAACTCAGCTGGTAACTTTTATATAAATGATAAACCAACAGGTGCAGTTGTTGGACAACAACCATTTGGTGGAAGTCGTGCTTCTGGCACAAATGACAAAGCAGGAAGTATTCTTAATCTTCTTAGATGGGTTTCTCCACGAACAATAAAAGAGACATTTGTGCCACCTACGGATTATAGATACCCATTTATGGAAGAAGATTAGCCACGATCCCCAATTAAATTGGGGACACAAACTAACACGAACAAAAGAATAAAAAATAACTTGTTTAATTTGGATAATAATATAATGAACAATAAAATAATTTATAAAAGAGAAAGTTATCTGATTAAACAAGCTTGTATTGAAGTAAAAAATCATCTTGGAACAGGATTTGATTTTAAGAGAGTTGTAAATTAAGGTTTATTTAGCCACGAACAAACACGAACTAGAAAAAATTTGTTATTAAATATATGAGTTTACTATAAAAAGGTCATAAAATAAAATACTTCTATAATTTATACCGATTTGAGAAACCGTTGAAACGGTTGAGTATTTCTAAGTTGTTATTAACCACCAACTTAAGTTGGTGGTTAATGAAACCTCAATATGACTATAACCGTTTTACTCGTCTGGGCGCCGTAGCCTGAACGGTTTACTAATACTTAAATTTGACTTTTTATAGTGGACTCATATATTATTTTAAAAAACTTAATGAAAGTTTGTGTACCAAATTAGATTGTGGATTCATGGCAAAAATAATAGAAATTAAAAAGTTAGTGAAAGTTCGTGTCTGTTCGTGGCAAAAAATGAAAGGAGTAAGAAATGAAAGAAGTGTTTGAAAAACTTGGTATAAGTGATGTAAATTCTGGAGCTTATTGCGGAGAATGGCTTGATACATCTGGAGAAATTATTGAAGTCTTCTCACCAATTGATGATTCACTAATAGCAAAGGTTAAGTCAGCTTCAGAAGAAGATTATGAAATCGTAACCCAAAAAGCACAGGAAGCTTTTAAAATCTGGAGAATGATTCCTGCTCCCCAAAGAGGCGAAATTATCAGGCAGATTGGTCTTGAACTTCGAAAACACAAAGATAATCTTGGTAATCTTGTTACAATTGAGATGGGAAAGATTCTTACAGAAGGACTTGGTGAAGTTCAGGAAATGATTGATATGGCAGATTTTGCAGTTGGTCTTTCTCGTCAGCTTTATGGTTTAACAATGATGTCAGAAAGACCGAGCCATAGGATGTATGAACAATGGCATCCACTTGGAGTTATAGGAATTATTTCTGCATTTAACTTTCCGGTTGCTGTATGGTCGTGGAATGCTTTCATTGCAGGTGTTTGTGGTGATACAATGATTTGGAAACCATCCTCTTCAACACCTTTAACTGCTATTGCTGTTACTAAAATCGTTCATAAAGTAATTGAAAAGAATGATGTTCCAAAAGCGATTTTTAATCTTGTTATTGGAAGAGGTAGCACAATTGGCGAAAGATTAATAAATGATAAAGCAATTCAATTAATCAGTGCAACCGGTAGTTGTAATATGGGAAAAAAAGTTCATCAAGCAGCAGCAAAGAGATATGGTGGGGTTATCCTTGAACTTGGTGGAAACAACGGAATTATTGTTATGGAAGATGCAAATCTTGAACTTGCTCTTAAAGCTGTTTTATTTGGTGCTGTTGGAACAGCAGGTCAGAGATGCACCACCACCAGAAGAGTTTTGATACATGAAAAAATTTGTGATACTTTTGCTGAGAAATTGAAGAAAGCTTACTCATCAGTGCCTATCGGAAACCCGCTTAACGAAGGCATATTAATGGGACCTCTGGTTGATAAGGCAACAGTAAAAATATATCTGAATGCTTTAGATATAATTAAAGAACAGGGTGGAGAAATAATTTATGGTGGTAAAGTGATAACAGAAAATGTCCTCGGTGAATGCTATGTTGAACCGACAATTATTTTGGTAAAAAATGATATGCCAATAGTTCAGGAAGAAACATTTGCTCCAATTCTTTATTTAATTAAAATTAGAGATATAGATGAAGCTATTAAATTTCATAATGATGTTCCTCAGGGACTTTCCTCAGCGATATTTACGAACAACTTGCAATATTCAGAGCAATTTCTCAGTCATGCAGGTAGTGATTGTGGTATAGCAAATGTTAATATTGGCACAAGTGGTGCAGAGATTGGTGGTGCTTTTGGTGGAGAAAAAGAAACAGGTGGTGGAAGAGAAGCTGGTAGCGATGCCTGGAAAGCTTATATGCGAAGACAAACTAATACAATAAACTGGGGCAAAGAAATACCTCTTGCTCAGGGGGTGAAGTTTGATGTATAAAGATTTTTTAATTAATTGAATCTGTAATAGTGTGAACATAAATTTCTGCTTGCTTTATTCAAGTGGGTGGGAATTTTTTGTTTATTCAATTTAAAATAAGATTGTAAAGCCAATTCCATAACCCACGAATTATTTAGAAGTCAATCAGGAATACCCCCAGAATTTTGAATAGATTTTATGTAACTGACTACTATTAAAGATAATACAGGCAATGATAAGCGGAAATTTATAGTTTTGTGGATATTGAATATTCTACAAAAATTTTTAAAATAATAAAATCCCGATAAATCGGGACGAGAGAATCAATTCTCTCGCTAATATAAAAAAAGTCCCGATAAATCGGGACTATTGGATGTATTTCATCCCGATTTATCGGGATTTCTTTGAATCAGCGAGATGATTTATCATCTCGCAATCGGTCTCGGCCAGTCTTGGCTAGGCCAAGCCTAGACAGGCGCCCAGACGGAAAGGGAAATAAAACAAGAATTTAAAAATTTTTGGGGGTATGCATGATTTAGAAGTCAATACCTTGACAGAAATATAATAATAAAAAACTTTTTACATTTGAATTTATGAATTGGAGGAGAAGAATGAAAAAAAAAGTCTTTATATTTTGCTTTCTTAGTTTATTTCTTTTAACTTCACTTTTTGCAGATATCGAATTTCTACCAATTCAAAACCTTTCAGTTACCCCCGGGGAGTTTTCAAATGAACTTCATGTAGCTTCATATTATGATTATTGTTATCTTGTCTGGAATGAAAGTGGGGATATTGTCTTTAAATTAGGTTTATATGAAGGTTCAAACTGGGAAAATACAATAAATATTTATACTGCAACTGATTTTGATGGGAATGAGCCTGTTATAGCTTGTTCTGGAAGTAAAGTCTATATTGCTTACTGGCGTAATACATGGGATAATAGTGAGATTTTCTTTAGTTGTTCTATGAATAATGGGACAAATTTTAGTTCAGAGGTTCAAATTACAAATTCAATAAATGGAGCAATAACTCCAATGATTACTGCTCAAGACAATACTGTTTATATAGCTTATGAAGATAGAGATGAGAATTTTAATTATCAGATTTATTTTATCAAATCAACTGATGCAGGGAATACCTGGTCTGATCCTGTTCAATTATCTGATCCATCTTTTCATTCAAGACAGTGTAATCTTGTAGTTTATGATAATATTTTATATTGTGTATGGAATGTACAGTTAGGCGCAAATTATGATGAAACAGATTTATTTTTTACTAAATCTACAAATGGTGGAGTTTCATGGAGCACACCTGTAAATATTTCTAATAATCAATTGTATAATGCTCATAGTTCAACTTTTGTTTGGGACAATTCAGTTTATATTGTTGTTTCATCGGAAATTGATGGTATTCAAAGTGATATAATTCTATATCGTTCAGAAGATCTTGGCGAAACATGGGAAACTCCTCAAAACTTATCAGATAATACAGGTAATTCTTCCCATCCCTCAATCTGGTTGACTGGGAATATTTATGATGATCATAGGATATATGTTGTCTGGTCAGATGATACATTTGCCATAGACAATCAGGTTTTACTAAAATATTCAGTAGATAATGGAATTACTTGGTCAGAAACTATATTGGTCTCACAAGGAATTGGCGAATCTGGTTATGCACAAATTGTTGGTTATAATTATGATTATGAAGCAGTTGATAGATTATACTTAGTATGGAATAATTTTAATGATTTAACTCTTGATTATGATATTTATGGAAGAAAGTGCATAAGTAATTATCTTGGGTTCTATGGAACTGTTGAGGGCGAAGTTTATGACTTAGTTTATTTGAATCCAATAGAAAATGCAAAAGTTTGTCTAAATCAATATTGTTTATTTACTGATAGCACAGGATTTTTTTCTTTTGATGTACCACAGGGAATGTGTTATATGCAATGGATGGCTTTAGGTTATCTCAATCTTTGGCCAGGGATTGAATTGATAGTTGGACCTTGGGTAATAATTTGTAGTATTCCATTATTTCCATGCAATCCTATATTATTTTCACCGTTAAATCTTCAAGCAGAAATAAATGATAATAATGTTTTATTAACCTGGGATGAACCTGGTTCAAATGGTGGGTGGATAAATTGGGATAATGGACTTAATGATGATGCAATTGGTGGTGTGAATTTTCAAATTTTTGATGCAGCAATTAGATTTGATACAGATGATTTAGCACAATATGATGGAAAATATTTAACAAAATTTAGACTTTTTATAGGAGATACAGATTGTGAAATATATTTACGAGTATGGACGAATGGTTCACAAAATGATGCCGGTAATCTTATAGTAGATTATCCATTAAATAATCTTACTGAAAATGCATGGAATACTATTGAGTTATCATATCCAATTTACATTAATGCTTCCAGAGAACTCTGGTTTGGGTATCATGTAATCAATCCAAATTGTGTATCTCCTGCTGGTATTGATGCTGGACCTGTTGTTCCCTACAAAGGTGATATGATTTGTTATTATTCTAATTGGGTAAGTATGTCTAATTATTTTGGCTGGGATGTAAATTGGAATATACAAGGATATGTTGTTGGGTTAGATGGAGATAAGGGCACAGAAACAAAATTAGAACCTCTTTTACCAATTAATGATGACCTAATAAATTGCATCAATAATCAACCAGAATTGTATAATTCCAACCATAGACCCAAAGACTTAAGATTACAACATACACATTTCAATGTTTATAGAAATGGTGAACTCATCTCTTCAGTTCCTTTAGATACATTATTCTATCTTGATACAGGTCTGGAAAATGGGATTTATACATATTATATTACTTCGGTTTATGAAGAATATGAATCAGATCCATCCGATAGCGTTACAATAAATATTATTTCTATTGATGATGAAATTTCTACTCCTTTAATTACTAAATTAGAAGGAAACTATCCAAATCCATTTACCCAAAAAACTAAAATTTATTATTCTTTAAGAAAAGCTGGAAAAGTGAGTATCGAAATCTATAACTTGTTGGGCCAAAAGATTAAAACGATCATCAATGAAGAGAAGCAACCCGGTAAATATTATGTGTTTTGGAATGGAACTAATGAATCGAATCAAAAGTTGCCAAGTGGAATCTATTTCTATAAAATGAGTGCTGGAAATTATTCTTTAACAAAGAAGACGATATTATTATGACAAGCAAAATAAATAAGAAGAAATATAAAGTGAATTAATATATAAAATGTTAGTGTTTGTTCGTGCCCCCAATTCCTGAGCTCCCCGAGTAAATCGGGGACCAGGAACGGGCTTAATTAGGGATTGTGGCAAAATAATTATAAGAGGTAAGAATGCTTAAAAATAGTATTACTAACGAAAAATGGTGGGTGCAAATATTATTAATCATAATATTTATTTCATTTGCTTTTATTCTAACCTTCTGCACAAAAAAGACCACCTCACCAGAAGAACAATTATTAGCACCATCAAATTTACAGATTTCTTTGGTAGAAAATAATAAAATTCAACTTTCATGGCAGGATAATTCTACAAATGAAACAAAGTTTGTAATTGATAGGAAAAAGGGAGTAGATAATTGGTTTGAAAAATATAATGAAGTTGCGGCTAATATTACAACTTTTAATGATATTATCCCTACTAACTCAGATACAATTTATTCTTATAGATTAAAAGCATTTGATGACAATGAATGGTCAGAATACTCCGATACTGTCAGTTGGTTTTCTGAAAACTCCGCACCAACTAATTTGCAATTAGAACAAATTACACAAGATAGCATAAAACTTACATGGAATGACAATAGTATTGGAGAACTTAACTTTCGCGTTGATAGAAAAATTGGAAATGAAAATTGGCAGATAAACTATAAGATACTTGAACCAGATACTACAAGTTACATTGATTATAATCCATCTTTATATGATACTTGTTATTACAAAGTTTTTGCGATTTGTGGAGTTTCCTATTCTGATTCCACACAGAATTATTTTATCCCATTTTTACCATCACCAACCAATTTACAAATGGAAGCACTTTCCGCAACTTCTGTTAAACTTATATGGCAGGATAACTGTGATAGGGAAGATGGATATCTAATTTATAAAATGGAAGAAGGTAGTGATTGGGATTCTACAAATGTTCCAGCAAATACAGAAGAATGGACAGACGAAGATGTAATTCCCGGAATGGTAAATTATTACAAAGTATGTGCATATATTGATAGCAATTATTCTCCCTATATTGAAGGTGAAATAAATACCTTGCCACCACCAACTAATCTGCAAATTGAACAACAAAATGTGCATACTTTCAAATTGGATTGGGATGACAATAGTAATCTTGAACATGGTTTTAAGATTGATAGAAAGATTGATTATGAAGAATGGATAAATGAAATTGGAAATGTTGACTCCAATATTACTACATGGACCGACTCTGCTGTTGGAATAAATTATAATGCCATTCATTATAGGGTTTATTCATATTATGAAGAATACAACTCTACGAAAACTGAAAGGATTTATTTTGAACAATGGGGTGTAGAACTCTCTGCTTTCTCTGCTACCTATGTTGATTATTACATGGAAATTTCTTGGACCACTGAAAGTGAGGAAGATGTTATAGGGTTCAATATCTGGCGCAATACGAATAACGAATTTGATACAGCTACTAAACTAAATGATCATCTTATTGCGGGATCTGGAACTACTAACGAACCACACACTTATTCATTTGCTGATATAACTGCGGGTCCATACTCTTCTTATTATTATTGGCTTGAAGCGTTATTTTTGGGAGGAACTCATTATATTTATGGTCCAATTGAATATATCCCATAACTTTTTAATATTATAACTAATATTACCCAATAATGATTTGTGGACGCTGGTAGGCATTGTGAATTAATTGAGATAATAAATATCAGCTAATAAATGAAGTTTGGATGCAAAAAAGGATGAATAATGAGAAATTATAACAATTACTTAAACATTGAAGAAAAGGATTATGATAAACCAATATATAGAGTTTTCAAATTAGAGCATTTCCTGGAATTAATGTTTACTAAGACATTAGTACTTACTCTTCCAAAATTATGGGATGATCCTTTTGAAAATTATATTTTAAATTCATCTATAATGAAAAAAAATGGCAATATTTCATTTTTTGCTTTTAGAGATGATTTCTATGGTCAATGTTGGACATTAAATAAAGAAACTGATGCAATGTGGAGAATTTATTCTCCTAATAAAAACGGTGTTAAGGTTAAAACAACAATAAAAAAATTGTATAACTCTTTATATGATTCACAAAAAGAAAATAAACAAAGAGATATTTCATGTTTTATTGGTAAGGTTATCTATTTATCTCAAAAAAAATTATTAAAATCTTTAGAGAACAAGAAATTGAACTGTTTTCCAATTATATCAGCTTCGTGTGAAAATCTGGCTAGAACTCTCCTTGTTAAAAGAAATGAGTTCAAGCATGAAAAAGAAGTAAGGCTAATATATGATTCTGGCAATACAAAAAATAAACAAGATTTATTTAGATTTAAAATTAAACCATTTGATTTATATGATGAAATTGTTTTTGATCCAAGAATGGAATTTTTTTTATATACAGTCTTTTTAAAATTCTTAATAGGTATTGGTTATAAAAAAATAATTACTAAATCAAAATTATATCAATTATCAAATAGACCTATAAAAATGTAAAATAAATTTTGGATTTATTATACAAATAATGGTCTTTTAAATAGGTTGATTCGTTACCAAACCCCGATTATAATTGGGATTTGGTAACGAAAGAAGTAAGATATAACATAGAATGAATGAATTTATAAAAAATATTAGTATTCGTTCTTTGCAAAATAATAAACAGGAGAATACATGAAAGAAAGACAAACAAAACAAATTAAAGTAAATATCCAGAAGGAAGCTGCAGAAGGTATTTATTCTAATATTGTGTTTATGAATTTTAATGCTTCAGAATTTATTGTTGATTTTGGCAGGATACTTCCTGCAGTTCCAGAAGCAAAAGTATATTCAAGGATTATTATGAATCCACAGCATTGCAAAAGATTAATGCATTTGTTGGAGAGAAATATTAAAAAATTTGAGGAGAAATTTGGAGAAATATCTCTACCGGAACAAAATAGTAAAAGAGATATTGGATTTCATTCAGGAAATGAATAAATAATCGAAATTTTAGATTTATTTATGTGTCCACTATAAAAACCCGCTATCCCCAATTAAATTGGGGACACCCCGTGAAATATCTTGTCAATTAGTTCACCGATCCAATTTTTTTTCTTTTGTTATTTCACGGGGCAAGCGCGAAAAACGCAAAAATAACTTAATATAGTTTCAGCCCGTCCGGGCGATAAGCCTGATAGTACTCGCTTGCCTTCGCGTAGCCTGTCCGCTGTAGAACTTCGGAAGGCAGGCTACGGCGAAGCAAGGCATTTCTTTTTCGTGTATTTTCCCGACTTTAGTCCCGATATAATCGGGATATAATCGGGATATAATCGGGTCGCGGGAAAGAGCTTTTTAGAGTGGGCTCATTTATTAATAACTCAAGTTTCGCAGGTGGCAGACGGAACAGTCCCAGCGGACGCGGGGATCTGTGTTACCCTGAAATAGGGAGCCCTCCTTCACATGGTTTCGGTGGGCAGGCAGGAGAACGCCCCGATTTAATCGGGGCTGATTTTTGTTGAGTATTTGATCTTGATTTTTAAGAATGAAATATTCGTCTTATTAGTGTTTACCTGCCTTATCTTAATTTATCTGAAGTGGATTAAAATTGTAACACGCTTCTCT
>JAGMCF010000103.1 GCA_023129415.1 Candidatus Cloacimonadota bacterium | reverse complement strand
AAAAATACGATATTTTGTTCAATGTTCCAATAAGCCGGGTGGTTTTCATGTTGTTCACAGTGACATAGATTTACTAAAAATTAAAATTAGGGAAGGTTATACATTTATCGCTTATGGTGATGATATGGTATTTTTTGCTGAAAAGATGAAAGAAGAAGCAAATAATTTAAAGGAAGTAGTAAAATGTTTAATAAGATGAAAGTTTTGGTTTTATATTAGTTCCATATTCTTGGACAACATAATAAATTTGTGTGATATGAAAAATCGAGAAATATTTAACTGAAATAGTAGATATATATATGAACAAAGTAAAAGAATTTAAAATGGTTAGGTTGATTAGATCAGCAACCTTGTCACTTGCATTGGTTGTCTGTGAAATGATTAGATGTATTCATAGAAAAAGATAAAGTATTTGGGATAGGGTTACGGGATTGGCAATAGTGAAAGTTGTAAGCGGTGATATATTTAAAAAACGATGAGAAAAAAACTTTATTACAGTAAAAGCAATAACAGAATAATAAAAGTGGAGGGAATATAAATGATAAAATGTGGTATTGTCGGATTCGGAAAAATGGGCAAGATTCGCGCAAAAGCCATTAGATTAAATGGTAAAGCTAAAATAATTTCAGTATATGATAATAAGACTTCAATTGATTTTGAAGGTTATCCAGTTGCAAAAAATTCAGATGATATCATCAATAATCCAGATATTAATACAGTCTTTATCTGCACACCGAATTTCTTTAATAAACCTTTAACTATACAAGCCTTAAAAGCTGGTAAAAATGTTTTTTGTGAGAAACCTCCAGCTTTCAATGCAAAGAATGTTGAAGAGATTCGTGAAATTGAAAGAATTTATGGAAAAAAACTTATGTATGGATTTAATCATAGAAACCATCCCAGTGTAAAAAAAATGAAAATGCTGATAGATTCTAATGAGTTTGGAAAAGTTATATGGATGAGAGGTAGATATGGGAAAAGTGTTGATAAAGGATTTTTTAACAATTGGAGAGCTGATAAAAAATTATCTGGAGGTGGAATATTAATAGATCAAGGAATACATATGCTAGATCTGTTTCTATTTCTTGGTAGTGAGTTTGATGAAGTAAAAGCATATGTTTCAAACATATACTGGGACGCTGAAATTGAAGATAATGCTTTTGTTTTATTAAAAAATACAAAAACAGGTTTAGTAGCTTCTTTACATTCAACAATGACTCAATGGAGACACTTGTTTTCTTTAGAGATTTTTTTAGAGAAAGGTTATTTAGTTTTAAATGGTCTAAAAACTTCTTCTGGGACTTATGGAGATGAAATTCTGTCAATTGCAAAAAATAGAAGCACCTCTCCTGCAGCAACCTGGGAGGATGAAGAGCATATAACATATCATACTAACACATCATGGAGAAATGAAATTGATCATTTTTTCAATGCAATTGAAACTAATACAAATATAGAAATTGGAAATTCAAGTGATGCATTAAGATTAATGAAAATTATAGATATGATTTATTTAAATGGAAGGAGTTAAATGAAAGATTCTGTATTTATAGCTGAGTATTTTCAAAAATATTTTAATGCACTAAAGCATTTTGATGTTTCAAGTGAAATGATTCAAATGAAGGAAATATTAATAAATGCTAATAAGAATAATAATAAAATCATTTTTGCCGGAAATGGTGCCAGTGCTGCAATTGCAAGCCACGCCGCCTTAGACTTTACAAAACAAGGTAAGATTCGTTCAATCTGTTTCAATGATGCTTCATTTATCACAGCATTTGCAAATGATTTTGGTTACGATAAATGGATAGAAAAAGCAATAGAATGCCATTGCAAGAAAAATGATGTTGCAGTTCTAATCAGCTCCAGTGGAAAATCCCCTAATGTTGTTAATGCAGCAAGATATTCTAAAGAAATTGGAATGAAAGTCATTACTTTTAGCGGATTTTTAAATAATAATCCGCTAAAAATATATGGTGATGTAAATTTTTGGTTAGATAGTAAAGCTTATAATATAATAGAAAATATACATCAGATTTGGTTGATGGCTGTTTGTGATCTTATTATTGGGAAAGCAGAATATTCGGTTTCCTAAAAAATCTGTAATAAATTTTATTGGAGGATATTATGTCAAAAATTCGAATAGCGATATCTACTTCTTCATTTGCTTCAATGGATTCAAAGCCATTAGAAATATTAAAAAAAAACAATATTGATGTTATTGAAAATCCATATAAAAGAAAGCTAACTGAGAATGAAGCAATTGAACATCTTAAGAATGTAAATGGCTTAATTGCAGGAGTAGAACCTCTTACAAAGAATGTGCTTACTTCTTCTGAAAAGTTGAGAGCAATTGCCAGAGTTGGAATAGGTTTATCGAACATTGATTTAGAAGCTGCAAAAGAACTTGGAATAAAAATTTCTAATACACCTGATGGACCAACTGAAGCTGTTGCTGAAATGACCATAACTGCATTATTAACATTATCAAGAAAATTAATTACATTTAACAATAATCTTCATAAGGGAATATGGAAAAAATCAATAGGTTTTGGGTTATCTGGTTTAAATATTCTTTTGATCGGATATGGAAGAATTGGTAAAAAGTTTGCACAATTAGCATCCGCATTTGGAGCTAATATTTTAGTTTATGATCCATATATCAAAAAGCAAAAATCAGATATAAATGAGAAATTTGTTTCTTTATTTGAAGGTTTAAAACAAGCTGATATTATATCTTTGCATGTTTATGGGGAAGAATCAATTTTAAATGAAAAAGAATTTGATATTATGAATGATGGTGTACTAATACTCAATTCTGCAAGGGGAGCTCTAATTGATGAAAATGCATTTATTTCTGCCTTGGAATCAAAAAAAGTATCGGGAGCATGGTTTGATGTATTTAAGAACGAACCTTATAATGGGAAGTTAATTGAATATGATAATGTATTATTAACACCCCATATTGGAACATATACAAAACAATGTAGACTGTCAATGGAAGTTGCTGCTGTAAACAACATATTGAGTGATTTGGGATTAAAATAATATAATTTAGAAGAGAGGAAAAATGTCTTTAAGTATCGATTTTAGAGGAAAAAATGTGTTGATTACTGGTGGTACAATGGGAATTGGTGCAGCAATTGTTGAAGATTTTAAACACGCAGGAGCTAATCTGATTGTCACTGGTGCTGAGGATATTGAAATTATTAATAAATTAAATGATGAAGCTAAACGAAATAATAACAATAAAATAAAATATATTCGTGTTGATTTCACCGATAAATTATCGTTTAATAATTTCTTTATGGAGCTTGACGATTATGATAAAATTGATATCTGTATAAACAACGCTGGAACAAATAAGAATAATCCTATAGATGAAATCAAACTTGATGACTATTATCTGTTAATGGATGTTAATCTTCATGCACCCTTTCTTATTACTCGCTATTTAAGCAAAAGAATGAAAAAAGCAAATTTTGGTCGAATAGTGAATATTGCATCAATTTGGAGTGTAATAACTAGATCAAATAGAGCTGCATATTCAATGACAAAATTTGGCATTGTCGGATTAACTAAAACCAGCGCTGTTGAATTAGCACCTTATAATGTATTAGTAAATGCTGTATCTCCTGGTTTTACTTTAACTGAATTAACAAAAAAGACTTTAAATAAGGAAGAAGTTAAAGAAGTTTCTGATATTATTCCTGTTAAACGTTTTGCTCAACCTAGTGAGATTTCTAAGCTTGTTTTATTCTTGGCAAGCGATTTGAATACATATATTACAGGACAAAACATCATTATTGATGGAGGATTTACCAATGTATGATTTTAAAGTGAAATCTATAATTCATGATTATGAAGTATCTTTTATAGATGATTTTTCTGAATCATTGAATGAACAACTTGAGTATGGTGATGTATTAATTATAGATAAAAATGTGCTTGATTTATATAAGAAGGATTTGATTAAAGCAATCAAAAATTATGAACATATTATTATTAATGCAACAGAAGAACAAAAAAGTTATACGGGACTAGTTCAGATTATTCATAAACTTATTGATATAGGATTTAAAAGAAACAATCATTTAATAGCTATAGGAGGTGGAATTACTCAAGATGTTACCGCATTTACTGCATCTATTTTGTTTAGAGGAGTTCAATGGTTATTCTATCCAACGACACTACTAGCCCAAGGCGATAGCTGTATTGGAAGCAAAACATCAATTAATTTTGGGACATATAAAAATCAACTTGGAGGATTTTATCCACCAAAACATATTTTTATTGATCTTAAATTTCTTGATACATTAACTGACCTTGATCTTAAATCAGGATTTGGTGAAATGAGTCATTATTTTGTTATTGCTGGGGAAAAAGATTTTGAACGATATAAAAAAGAATATCCACTTGCATTAACAGATAAAAAAGTATTATCTGGTTTAATTGCTCGAAGTTTGGAAATAAAAAAAAGATACATCGAGATTGATGAGTTTGATAAAAATGAGAGACAAGTTTTTAATTATGGGCATTCGTTTGGTCATGCAATTGAGTCTTTAACTAATTATAGAATTCCACATGGAATTGCTGTAAGTTATGGCATGGACATGGCAAATTATGTGTCTATGAAACTTGGATATATCTCAGAAAATATCAGAAATGATATTCGAGAATTACTTGCTCAAATTTGGCATGGAACATCAATAAGTGATATTCATCTTGAAAAATTTAAAATTGCGTTAAGCAAAGATAAGAAAAATGTAGGAGAAGAATTAAGGCTTATTCTTAATAAAGGGTATGGGAAGATATTTAAAGATGCGATGAAAATGGATGATCATTTTTCCGAATTATTAAAATCTTATTTTTCCAATGAATTGCAAAATGAGTCAAAATGATAGTAGATAATATTAAAAATATCGATATTTATAAGAGTTTATCTGAAGATGTATATACTGGTTTGAAATTTATTTCAGAAGCTAAACCTGATATAGAATTAGGTGAATACCAGATTTCACCAAAAGTTAAAGCAATTGTAACTGAGTATATGACAGTAGAATGTTTCGAAAGAGGTTATGAAGCACATAAACATGTAGTTGACATTCAGTACCCTATAGTTGGTCAAGAGCGAATAAAATGGTCACCTATCGAAAAAATGAGCATAAACATTCCCTATGATGTTAAGAAGGATCGAACATTTTATAAAGATCCTACACAAAATACTTATATCGATATTGGAAATGGAATTTTTGGTATTATGTTTCCTGATGATGGTCACAGTCCTCAACATTTTGTAAATAAACCAGAACTAATAAAAAAAATTACTATAAAAGTATCAATATAGAGAAGATATTATGAGTGTTCCTTTTGTTAAAGCATTAGTACCAATGAAACATCATTCAGAGAGAGTGCAAGCGAAGAATTTCAGAAAAATTGGGGGTAAACCCTTATTCTACTGGATTCTTGAATCATTGAGTAAAAGTAAATATATTGATGAAATAATCATAAATACTGATTCAGATTTAATTGCTGAAGATGCAACTAAGAATTTTAATGTGACAATCCTAAAAAGACCAGATTTTCTTCTTGGTGATATGGTTAGTATGGCACCGTTAACGAAATATGATCTAAGCAAAACCGATGGTGATTTTTATCTACAAACACATAGTACGAATCCTTTATTAAAAACAAGTACAATCAACAAAGCAATAGAAACTTATTTTTTATTAAAACAACACGACTCATTATTTACGGTAACACTTTTAAAAACTAGATTTTATTGGCCTGATGGAAGAGCTATTAATCACGATCCTGATAATTTAATAAGAACACAGGATTTACCTCCAATTTATGAAGAAAATTCTTGTATTTACATTTTCTCTCGTGAGATTTTCAATTCTCATGGACACCGAATCGGGAAAAATCCATACATGATGCCTATAGATAGAATTGAAGCAATTGATATTGATAACGAAGAGGATTTCTTAATGGCTGATTTTTTTTTAAATCTAAGACAAAGACAAAATAAAAATGGATAAATATGTTTTACTTTCATATTATTTAAATCAAAAAACTCCTTCTTATGGAAAGCGTGATAAATTTACGGTGAATGAAACTTCTCAAATTATTAATGGAGATAGTGCAAATTCATCAAGTTGGTTTTTTTCAACGAATCATATTGGAACACATATTGATATGCCCAGGCATTTTTTTAATAATGGTAAAACTGTTACAGATTACTCTCCAGAGAAATGGTTTTTTCATAATATTCAAGTAATCAATATACCATGTAATCATGCAAAGTTATTAAATTACAATGATTTTGATTGTAAGATAAATTCAGAAACTGATTTTTTATTGATTAAAACAGGATATGGTAAATATAGAAATACAGACAAATACTGGAATGATAATCCAGGCATATCGCCCTTGTTGGGATTATGGTTAAGAGAAAATTATAAAAATATTAGAGCAGTTGGATTTGACTTTATATCATTGACTTCATGGAAGTTCAGAGATATTGGAAAAAAAGCTCATAAAGTTTTTTTGGATCCAAATGGCAAAAATTCACCTATTTGGATAATAGAAGATATGAATTTGTCAAGTATTAATAATAATATAAGCGGAATAATTATTGCACCATTTTTCGTAGATATGAGTAATGGGTCACCCGTTACAATTTTTGGTTATAAACAATGTATAAGCAATAAATTATGAGTAGATTAGAATACATTAAATCAATATAATTACCCTCTCTGCCTATATTAGTGAGACAAAAATCTGGTCGATAATTAAACTAGATTTAGAAGGTGGGTTAGGAGTTTAAAATATGTTAGCCAGAGAGAAGATTTATTCATTGAAATATGGTTTGAAGAAAACATATACTTGGATTTTGAAAAGGTTCAGAATGCAAAGAAAAATAATAATTATAGTCCTATTTAGTAACCAAAATTCTTATGATAATTAATAAGTATTCTAAATATCAAAATTTTATTAAATTACTCCCAATTATATTTGATTTCCTTTTTATTTTTATTGCTTTAAAATTAGCTAATTATCTATATCAAATTTCAACATTTAGGTATAATGAAATATTTCCTTCATATTCCACTTCATTATTGATAATATTTTCTGGAATTGTTTTATTATTTTTATTCATGACAAGTTCATATAAAAGATATTTAATGATTTATAATATTGATGAAGAAGTAAAAATTGTTAGAGCTTCTATCTTTTCAGTTTTTGCTTTTATTATATTAGAATTTATCACAAAACAAATTTTTTTAAATCGTTTGTTTATTTTATATTCAATTATTTTGTTGATAATATTCATTCTAATTTCAAGAAGAATTTATCATTTAATCATTTATTACTTTCATTCTAAAGGTCATTTATTATCGAATACTATTATTTATGGTGCCGGAGAAGTAGGTATTCAGCTTTTTAATCAATTTAAAAGATTACCACAAGTTGGTTATAGAATTATCGGATTTATTGATGATACCCCAAAAAGAGGATCATCTAATCCTTACAATGTTTTAGGACAATTTTCAGATCTTGAAGAAATCATTGAAAAATTTAATGTATCTGAAGTTATTATGGCAATGCCATCAGCAAGTTCTCAAAGAATCATAGAGATAATTAAAGTTTGTAGAATGAAAAAGATTAAATATAGATTTGTCCCAAATTTATTTAAACTGAATGCACATTTAGTCAATTTTGATCAAATTGGTAATATGCCTCTTTTTTCTTATAGAGAAGTAAAATACACTTTTTTTGAAACTATTCTTAAAAGAATATTTGATTTTATATTCTCATTAATTATTCTAATAATAACAAGTCCAATTTGTTTACTGGTATCTTTATTAATAAAATTTGACTCAAAAGGGTCTATTTTGTTTAAACATGAACGAGTTGGTAAAAATGGGAAACTATTTACAATTTATAAATTCCGGACTATGTATATAGATACTTCCAAGTATGATTATTGTCCTCAAAAAAGTAATGATTCAAGAATTACTAAATTTGGTCGTTTTTTAAGAAAAACAAGCATAGATGAATTCCCTCAGTTTCTAAATGTTCTCAAGGGTGATATGAGTGTTGTTGGACCAAGACCTGAGATGCCCTTTATAGTAGAACAATATGAAGATATTCATAGAGAAAGATTGAAAGTTAATCCGGGTATAACTGGTTTCTGGCAGATAAGTAAATACAGGTCCCAATTAATTCATGAGAATATTGAGTTAGATTTGTATTATATTTACAATCAAAGTTTTATTCTGGATTTAGTTATTATTATAAAGACAATATTTTTTGCGATGAAAGGAATATAATGAAAAAGAAAGTACTTATTACAGGTGGCTCAGGATTTATAGGAAGTCATCTTTGTGAAAGATTGTTAAATGAAGGTAATGAAATAATTTGTGTAGATAATTTTTTCACGGGCTCAAAAAGAAACATAATTCATTTATTGGATAATCCTTATTTCGAAGTTATAAGACATGACATCACATTTCCTCTTTATGTAGAAGTGGATGAGATTTATAATTTAGCTTGTCCTGCTTCACCTATTCATTATCAATGGGACCCGGTTCAAACGACCAAAACATCCATTCATGGTGCTATTAATATGCTCGGCTTAGCAAAGAGATTAAAAGTTAAGATATTGCAGGCTTCCACCAGTGAAGTATATGGTAATCCAGCTGTACATCCCCAAAAAGAGGACTATTGGGGTAATGTAAATCCCATTGGTGTCCGTTCATGTTATGATGAAGGTAAACGTTGTGCTGAAACCCTTTTTTTTGATTACTTTCGTGAACATAAATTAAATATTAAGGTTGTTAGAATTTTTAATACTTATGGTCCACACATGCATCCCAATGATGGACGTGTTGTAAGTAATTTTATTATGCAATCTTTAAAAAATGAACCAATTACAATCTATGGAGATGGAAGTCAAACTCGATCATTTTGTTATGTAGATGACCTTGTCGATGGGATGATAAAAATGATGAATTCTCCCAATGATTTTGTAGGTCCAGTAAATCTTGGCAATACAAAGGAAATATCAATATTAGAATTAGCGGAAATTATAATTGATATGGTTGGTTCTAAATCAAAGATTACTTACAATACTTTGCCTAAGGATGATCCAGTTCGAAGAAAGCCAGATATTAGTTTAGCAAAAAAACATTTAACTTGGCAAACCATAGTATCTTTAGAAGAAGGTTTAGAAAATACAATTAATTATTTTAGAGATTTATTAAACTCTAATACTTAAATAAAAGAAAATGATCTTCGCAAAACAGTAATTGGCGAGTTTCCCCCAAAAACAAATTTAGAAGAATTATAACAATTTTTTAATGTATTAAAGGGTGATATGAGTGTTGTTGGACCAAGACCACATATGCTTCATCATACTGAAGAATTCAGGAATAAAGTAGAAAGATATATGTCTCGTCATTTTGTTAAACCCGGTATAACAGGCTTGCCCGGTAGAATAAAGTATTCCATTGGGCTGGGCTCAGGTAAATGGCTGGCGAGGTCCTACTGATACACTTAATAAAATCCAAAAAAGAGTTGAACATGACTTATGGTATATAGAAAATTGGACTTTCTGGCTGGATGTGAAAATTATTATAAAAACTATTTTCAGCAAGCAATCAAGATTAAATGCTTTTTAATAATCAGCCACGCTTGTCCGTTCTCTGATGGGAAATTACATGAAAAAGTACATATTTGGAATAAAAAATTAAAATAAAGGTAAATTAGGGGAGATAAAATGTTTAAAGAAAAGATTTTCAATATATTAGCAAAACTCTGTGCAATTGTTGCTGGATTGTTAATGATATTAGGCATTATTGATAAACTATTCTTTCCTCATAGTAATATTCTACTCCAGCATGAAAACTATTTTGTTGGAGCAAACCCATTTATACTTTTTGCAATCTTATTTTATTTAGTGTATACATTTAAAAAAAAGAAATAAACTGTTAATTTTTATAATAATAACCAAATAATCTATATTTAAAATTTTATATTTGAGTGTACTCATTTATATTTATTATATTATTATCATAACAGTCAGAATTAATCTATAATAAACAAATAAATAAATTGAGAATCTTTGTCCTAAGGATCTACCCCAGTTGTTGATCTCACATCCAAGGTAGACCCTTTGACATTTCTGGAGAACAGACTCCTCGGAAAAGACACAGATTTCATAATTCAATAATCAAAAATAAGTATTTTTTACCAGAAATTCATAAAAACAAAAGGTTTTCGTGTTTCTTTTTTATCTCGTAACACGTAAGCAGTAACTTGTAACTGTGTTAGTAATTCTTGATTTATCAGCTCAAAAGCATAATAGATATAGTCTATCAGCTTCTTTTCGAATACTAGCCTCTGATATATTTCTTTACTCCCCGTGTCCGCGGGGATAATTAGTTAAGTCAATCTTATCTCATTTTCATCTATGATAATTCTTTCCTACCTGTTTCACCAAGTATGAGCGTATTTATCCAATCTGAACCATAATACTTGAACTTCCAATCTGGATATCCATTTCGCTTCCTCCACAATTCGAACTTTTTCTGAATATCACCAATATATTTTTGAAGCCTATAGTATTTACTACTTAGGGTTAACGCAATAAATTCTTTTGCATCTATTCCTAATACATTAAATTTCTCCTCAGCTAATTGTATTATTTTTGCTGGTTTGACCTTATATAAATGATCTTGCGTTATAATAGGTTTTACTTCATGCTTGCCAGTCAATATGTCAAGCCAGGTTCGTTTAAGTATTCTTTCTACAGGATTTCTTATTCGACTAATTGATCTTCTCAAATATGTTATTGCCTTTTTCTGAATCTTCTTTCTTTCCCTCTGAACAAATTGGTCTTCTGGGGAATTCAACTTTGAGTTCTCCAAATGTTTCAACAGATATCTCTCATAATCTGCTCCAAGTTTTTCAATTTGTAACCTGATCTCGCTTATCTTTTTCAGATCACCTTTTTGTTTAGCAAAAATTAACTGGTCTTTAAGCCAACTTACACATTTGTCTTTATCTTTCGAATACTCCTTTACATTAACCAGGCATTTCTTTGCTACAGATTGCCTTGTTATGTTCTTATATTTCAATGGCAGGTACCTTGCGAGATATGTCTTGAGTTTAGCTTTCTTTTCAGGATTATAACCTTTTAGTAACTCCCAAACAATGCTAGTAGCCATTAATTCAGCTTCATCAGGTGGTATCAAGTTGGCATCAAGCCTTTTTTGGTTTTTCCGTATAGCAACCTCTATGGTTTTCTTTAAATACGGGTGGTTAATTAGCATATTTACTGCTGACATATCTGAGACATTATTATTAATTTCTTCTAGGGCAAGTAGCCCAAGTTTCTTAAGATCTGAAGACAATTCAGGTGTTTGTAGATTTTTTTCCATTTTTTCCTCCAAAATAAAAAAAGACGGGTGCACATTTTAAATGCACCCGGCTAAGTATTTGATAGGTAGTCCGCCACCTGGCAGATTAGATTTTACTTACCATTTATTATATAACAGATTTTCTCGCACTTCGCATTTTCTCCCAATAATTTATTTTATTAAAGATATCAGCTTAGACACCTAAATGATAAATCCTAGGTATGGCAATCACATTCCTTGAATATCTCTTGGAAATATTCCCCCTATTTGATTAACAATTGTATAATGAGGTTGATTATGAGAAATCAAGTGGGGAATTCTATTATGTATAAATCAAATTTTTTTAAATATTTTGATAAATAACTTGACAAAACAAATTTTTATTACCAAATATTGATTAATAATTAAAAAAATAAATTGTAAAGAGGGGAATTATGAAAGATGAAAAAAATTCAGCAGTCATTCTTTTACATCCTCCCAAAAAGCAGGAAAGCGAAGACAAGGGGAAACAAGAATTCTTAGCAGAATTTTTGGAGTTGCGAGTAAAAGGACATAGCTTTAGATATATTGCAAAAAAGCTTGGTAAAAGTACAAGTACAATTTGTGAGTGGAATAAAAAATATCAATCTGAAATTGAAAATTATAAGAATGAATATATCAAGCAAGCTATGGACACATTTATGTATAATGAATTTAAAAACATAGAACAAAATCAAGAAATACTAAGAAAACTGCAGGGGGAAGCTAATAGGATAAACTTTTCAAATTTATCGCCTGAGAAAATATTAAATTTTGTAAATAAATATTCAAACCGTGTAGAGAAAGGAGTAAAAAATATAGCAGAATGTATTCATAAAACCCATGGTGATCCGGATGAAATGGAGAAATATAGGAAGGAAATAAAACGGATAACGGAAAGATTAGTATTTGTAAAAGAACAGCGCTTATCCATGGATCAACTCAAAGATACACCAGTTGATCCAAGTACTTTAATACAGGGTGAGCCTTATATAACTAAAAAATAAATTACAAGCCTCTGATTTAAGAAAACTATATTTTATCGTTCATTGTAATCATGACCATCAATTGAGAAGCATTGATAAATGATATAGAATATATTATTCATTCTGAAGAGTTCAGGAATAAGGTTGATGGATATATAGCAGGACATTTTGTTTAGCCTGGCATAACATGCTTGTCCTGCCTTGCCTGCCCCGTTAAATCTTTTGTTTATATTTAACTGGGGTGTAATGTAGACATATTCAATCAGGGTGGAATAAAGTATTCCATTGGGTTGGGTTCATGTTAAAGGCTGGAGAGGACCAACTGATACAGTTGATAAAATCCGGAAAAGAGTTGAACATGACTTATGGTATATAGAAAACTGGACTTTCTGGCTAGACATAAAAATTATTTTTAAAAACTATTTTCAGTAAGCAATCAAGGTTAAGGGGGTGTAATCCTCGATCTAATCGGGGAGAAGCGTTTTATATTACACCTCCTAAATGCTTTTTAAACTCCCCTGTAGAGAGGGGTTGATTCCCGATATTTAATCAGCGATTTTTCAGGGTATATTTATTTTACTTATGAGATAAGAGGTAAAAACGCAGAAATAGGGCGTTCACGCCCTTTAACAACACTATGGAAAGGAAAATAAATTATGGCAGTTTTTTCTAATCATAATTTTTGGAGAAAACAACTTTTGAAGAAAAAAGGGAAACATAATTTAAGGCAGAAAATAAAGACCGCCATATTTAATTTTACCAATTGTGAAATGAAATATTTTATGACCAGTTATAATATAGCAATAGTGTTTTCATAATTGTAGCAGAAAAAATGAAATTTAAGAGGATATAAAATGTGGGAGAAAATTGGGTTGAAATCTGAACCTTTTCTATCAATAGAACCCTTATCAACAAAAGATGATTTTGCGTATTTTGTAAACCGAGACAAAGAGTTTACAGAGATTTCTTCGTATCTGGAAAGTACTAATCCATTTAATCTTTTAATCTCAGGAAAGGCTGGTATCGGAAAAACTACACTCATAAACAGAATTTTGCTTGATTTCCCTATTTCTTTACGTGTAGATCTATCACAGGTAGAAGAGCATCAGGCTATTATCGATAGAATCACTCTTGAAATAGCAAAGTTCACAATGAAACTCGGTGTAAAATCAGCAGAAAGTATTGAAAAACAGCTTATTTATGAATCAAGAATGATTAAATCAACCTCGAAAAAAATTAGTGGTAAATTACCATTTTTTGAAACAGGTCTAGAGAGGAAAAAAGGAAGGGAATATGTATCAAGAATAAGCCTGATATCCAGAGAAACAATGATAGAAGAAATGTTGGATAATATAAATAGACCTGTCATTATCTTTCTTGATGACGCTGATCATTTACCCTTAAACCTTCAGGATAATATTCTTGAATCTTGTGAGCCAATATTCGTTTCTAAAAAATGCATCTCTATTTTTGCAACAAGAAAGGAGACAGGTGAACTATTTGCCAGGGAACCAGACTCTGTTTATAGAGCACGATTCATGGATTTTGTTGAGTTGAAAGATATAGTAATGAGAAAACACCAGTCTGTGCATAGTTTACTACTTCCAAGATTTAACAAAGTAGTATTGGACTCCTTCATCTATCCATTTAGTCAAGAGGTTGAAGTATTTCTTTCAAGCGTTTGCAATAGTAATATTAGAGAATTATTGAGATATTCTGCAATCATACTTCGCCAGTCAATACTTCAAAATGTCCCTGTACCTATTAAAGTGGAATTTGCAATGGCTACACTTGCTAGTAAGAATTACCTTATTGGAGAAATTGATGAAGAATCATATCTTGTGTTAAAAGTATTGAAGAACCAACCTATGTCAGCATCCAATACAGACTTTCAGAAGGCTACAGCTCTTGCAAGGGCAACCCTTTCAAAAACCTGTAATAGACTTTTTGAAAATAACCTACTAAATAAGACCATTAGTAAGAATAAAGTATTTTACTCAATTTCACCTAAAGGGGACCACATTCTTAATATGTATGTGACTTTAAGAAGATAGAACTGTTGGAACTGCTACGACTGTTTTGAAATATTAGCAGTTCAAAACAGTTATAGCAGAACTCACTTTTAAATAGCAGAAAAAAGTTGGGGTTTTGTAGCTGCTGATGAAAGACTTTGTGAAGTAGCTGAAGTTATGAATTATTATGTAATTAATCCAATGAAATAAAAATGCTTATTTTCATTCTTTCGTCCCCTAATCAAGTCATCTTTAGAATGTATTAAAAGGTGATATGAGTGTTGTTGGACCAAGACCACACATGCATCATCATACAGAAGAATTCAGGAATAATGTTGAAAGATATATGACAAGACATTTTGTTTAGCCTGGCATAACATGCTTGCCCTGCCTGCCTTGCCTGCCCCGTTAAATCTTTTGTTTATATTTAACTGGGGTGGAATGTAGACATATTCAATCAGGGTGGAATAAAGTATTCCATTGGATTGGGCTCATGTTAAAGGCTGGAGAGGACCAACTGATACAGTTGATAAAATTAAAAAAAGAGTAGAGATGACTTATGGTATATAGAAAACTGGACTTTCTGGCTAGACATAAAAATTATTTTAAAAACTATTTTCAGTAAGCAATCAAGATTAAGGGGGTGTAATAGTGAAGCGTTTTATATTACACCCCCTAAATGCATTTTAATAAATTAACCACAAAGGAGACTGGTTTACCTACTTCTGGTAGGACTTCATCGCGAATTCCCATCTAAAAAGAGGGGTGGTTACGCCAAGTCGGAAGCGGGGTGTGTTTATTTATTTAATTAGTAAAATAAATATGTATTGAAAAATCTCTGGGTCATCAGGTAGATAGCCTGTCCGCCTGCTGGCGGGAAGAATCTCATTAATAACAAAGTACTATAAATTTAAAAAGGCATGGTTCCCAGAACAGTCCTAATGAATATATAATGAGTTAATTTATAAGATATGCAAAATAGATGTTTTTAGGATTAACCCCCTGATTTATCAGGGGGAACCTAAAAAGAAGAAATGCTTAACCGATTCATCGGATTCTCATAAACTCTTTCTGGAAGCTGTTAAACTGTTGAAACAGTTAGGATATTCTTTTATTTATTTACCC
>JAGMCF010000102.1 GCA_023129415.1 Candidatus Cloacimonadota bacterium | reverse complement strand
TCCTCTCCTTTTAGGAGAGGATTGACCTGCCTGCGCGTAGCCGCTTCGGCGAAGGCAGGGGTGAGGTCAAAAAAACCTTATTTTGCATATCTCTTTAATCTATAAATATTAATCATTTATTTTTAATTTAACAACGCCAATTTTTGTAGCAACAAAAATCTCACCATTACTCAATATCGCTTTATAAGTATATCCAATATAATAATCATCTAATCTATCTAAAAATTTTGGAGTAGCTTTATCTGAAACATCAAACAGATATACTCCACCTCCACCTGAGCCCACAACCAGATAATCTTCTTCAACATCAACTGACTGGGCTAACCCTGAAGTATCAAAACTATAGATCAATTCTGGATTTTCTATGTCTGAAATATCTATCACTTGTAAACCAGCTTCTCTATCAGCAATGTAAGCATAATTTCCAACAATTTTTAATGCTAATGCCTGTCCGGGAGTGTCTCCTATTCCAATAATCTGCTCATTATAATCGATAATAAGAAGTCCCCATTGACTTACTGCAAGATAAATATAATCTTCATTGATCTCATAATCTATTAAATCTTTATTATAAAATATCCAATGTATAGTTTCTAATGTCTCCCAAAATCCATATACATTTATAAAACATTCTTTAATAAAAAAATCGTGTTTAGTAATATAAGAAACTGTGAATGTATCTTTCAATGTATTTATTGTTATTAATTCTGGATGTCTCACATAAGCATCTGTTAATGTACCATATCCTATCTCATATACAGAATCGAAATTTGCAAAATTATAAGTATGAAAAGTTGGATCATCATAACTAATCATAAAACTATCCTGCTCCAAAACAGTAATATATTCAGCAGGATTATCATTTTTTTCCCATATAATACTTCCATTACCTCTATTAAATATAATTATCCCTGTCTCATCCTGGGCAACATAAATTATATTGTTAGAAACATAAGCATCTCTTGCATAACCAGTTGTTGAATAGATATGATCAATTTCCAAAATATCTTTATAACTAACTGGTTCAATCCATTTTGCACAGGTGCTTAAAACTAATGCTGCAAGTATTAATACTTCTAATAAAGGTTTCATTTTTCTATAAAATATCGATAGAAATTATTAAAGAATTTTTTATTCAAAAAAATTTGATTAAAAAATCCTTTAGGATTTCTTTTAGTCAAGTTTTTTAAGAAAACGGATAATATTTAAACATTTCAACTTTTTTTTCGTAAATAAAAGAGTGAGATTTATTAATAATTTTTTACAATTTTAAGACTTGTATCTTGTTTAATTTTTTTTGTTACATCTACTTGCCTATTCAATACATAATGCTACTTCCTCCAATGAATTCCCTAAGCACTGAGTCAGATGGTACAGGTGAATCATCTTGAACTGGTTCAACTGATTTGAGAAATTTAAATACTCGTGATGCACGAATATAAGCATCTTTACGCAAAGGATTATTTTTGTATAATGTTTCCCATTTCTGGAATAAATCGAGCAATCTCGACCTATAAAGCGGAATCTCATATGGCATGCCACTATTAATGATATAATCTGCTGTGCTTATATATGGTATAATGTTATTCAATTCACTGGAACGAACATAGTGCCAGTGTTCAAGGGTCTGCTGGGGTTTATATGCTCTGTAAACAGCATCACGAAGCATACGACGAATCATACGGAGATCTGTCCATCGGATATATTTTCCATCTGGTCCTTTCATTTGTAACAAGGGTTCTATATAGAGTTTGAACTTTTTTTCACTGGGTATGTCTTTACTCATACTTGGATAAAGCCCATGTAGGCTGTCTATAAGTAAAATCTCATTCTCTGCTAACCTCATTGGTGTGTGGTTTGGCTTGCGTTTACCTGTTTTAAATTCATAAAATGGGATAAACACTTCCTCACCTTTACATAGTAAAGTGAGATGTTTGTTTATTAATTGCAGGTCTAGTGCCTGGGGAGTTTCAAAGTCATAATCTCCAAACTCATCTTTTGGATGCATCTCAAGATCAAAGAAATAATTATCTACATTCAGTGCTACAAACTTTAGTCCTATTAGTTTTAAACGCTTTTCAAGTTTAATTGTTGTCGTTGTCTTTCCTGAAGAGGATGGTCCACTGATTATAACCATCTTGAGATTGTGAGCTCTATCTGAAATCAATTCTGCAGCTGTAGCAATATCATCTTCATAAACTGTTTCTGATTCATATACTATTTGTGGAAATTCATTATGAACAATTCGATTATTAAGTGCATTTATTGTGTGTACACCTTTTGAAATTGCCCAATCCAATATATACCATAGTTTAGTCCAGGGGATATTCTCGGAAGGTCGAGAAGCGATTTTGGCTTGTGCTCGTCTCCGTTGATTCCTCTCATCGCGATATAGTATATAAGCTTTTGCAACCTTAGCATGCCCGTTCTCAATCAATACTTTTTCTACTATATCTTGAATCTTTTCAATATGAGGATTCTGCTCTTCCATAACTGTCTTTTCTAAGCTTTGGACCACAAGTTTGGATAGTTGTTTAGCTCGTTTTATATTTCGTCCGCCAACAGCAACTGCTGCACGATAGATGGCATTTGTTATACGATCAGGGTTAAAAGGAACAATTGCCCCACTGCGTTTAACTACATGTGATATTTTACTCATATAAACCTATAAAAAAAATTATGATGTTTTTGTTTACATCCATATGAAAATTAATATAAGGGTTTGTGTGAAAAATATACTAATTTATAACTATTATTAATATTAATTATAACTATAACTTGTTTTAAATGTGATAAATTATAAATTAAATTTTCATATTTCATAACATAAGGTATTTTAATAATATTAATATTCATTGTGTTAATAATTTCAAAATGCTGAAAAAATAGTCAATTAATATTTGAGTTCACTATAAAAATCCGTGAAACACACGAAATACTCGAAAATGGTTCGTGTAAATTCAGCCCGTCTGGGCGCCGAGCCTGATAATATCAGCATGTATTTTTCGCGTATTTCGCGGGAAATACCTTTTTAGAGTGGATTCATATTTTGTTTTAAAAACTTGTATTGCACCCTCTACCTTTATTAATCACTCATATCCAAAAATAAATGTTATAAAAATTAAAATAAAAAAAGGTTATATAGTTTCAATTTTTTTAGATCAGGCATCCCACTAAAAAATTTGGATAGAGTTTCTGTAACTGACTACTATTAAAGAGAATACAGTAAGAAGTAAGTGGAAATTTATAGCTTCTAGAATATTAAATATTCTACAAGAATTTTTAAAAAAATAAAATCCCGATGAATCGGGACGAGAGAATCAATTCTCTCGCTGATACAAAGAAAGTCCCGATAAATCGGGACTATTGGCTGTCTTTGAGCATCATTTATGATGCTTCCTTTGAATCAGCGAGATGATTTATCATCTCGCAGGAAGGAAAGTAGTCAAAAATTTTTAAATTTTTAGGGGTATGCATGTTCAATTTTTTAGATTACTTGACAGTTTTTATTCAAATATTTAAAAAAAATGTAAGGAGATACCAAAATGCCAAAAAGATTATTGATTTTGATATTTGTAATTTTAATATTATTTTGTATATCCTCACAGAAAAACGAACCACTAAAGGAAGCACTATTTTATGAAAAGATACAAGAAAATTTAGTTCGTTGTAACTTATGTCCTAATAGATGTATCTTAGATGATGGGCAGATAGGAGATTGTGGAGTAAGGAAGAATATAAAAGGAACTTTATATTCATTGGTCTATGGTAAACCAGTATCAATTAATATTGACCCGATTGAAAAAAAGCCATTATATCATTTTTATCCAAGTACCAATATATTATCGATTGCCACTGTCGGTTGTAATTTACGGTGTAATTTTTGTCAGAACTGGGAAATTTCTCAATCCAGACCAAATGAAGTAAAAACAATAACAATGTCTCCTAAAGATATTGTAGAACTTGCAAAAGAGTATAATTGCAAAAGCATTGCATTCACTTATACTGAACCAACAATTTTTTATGAATATATGCTTGATATCGCAAAACTTGCTCACAAAGAAAATATAAAGACAGTATGGGTTACTTGTGGTTATATAAATGAAGAACCATTACGACTGCTATGTAAATATTTAGATGCAGCAAATATTGATTTGAAAGGATTTTCTGAGGAATTCTATTCAACATACACAACCGGGAAGTTAAGACCAGTTTTAGAAACACTAAAAATAGCTAAAGAAGAAGGTCTATTTTTTGAAATCACAAATTTGGTTATTCCAGAAGCAAATGATGACCCAAAAATGATAAGAGATATGTGTATATGGATAAGAGATTCTCTTGGAGTGAATTATCCACTTCATTTTTCCAGGTTTTTTCCTAAATATAAACTTCTAAATCGTCCCCCGACACCATTAAAAACACTTGAAATGGCAAGGGATATTGCACTCGATGTTGGCATTAAATATGTCTATATCGGAAATATTTCTACTGAATCAGAAGATACATACTGTCCAGAATGTGGAAAAATAATAATAGATCGTTCCGGCTACTTCATCGAATCAATAAATATAGAAAACGGAAAATGTAAATTTTGTGGAGAGGAAATATACGGGGTTTGGAAAGACAAAGAATGATGAATACAAAATGACTCACCTTACGCAAAGAGTTAAATTTTATCACCACACAACCAATGACTAATTACAAATTTCTAATTTCTAATAAAATGTCAAATGACAAATATTAAAAAATTGATTCCGAATAATTTCCAACAGTTCCTCGATACATCAACGATATATTGGATAAATCGGGAATTGCAGATGATTGGACATTTGAGTTTTGTCATTTTATTTGACATTAGACCCGTTCTCCGTAGCAGTAGCATCCATTCTCCGTAGTACTACGAAGGATGAACTGCTACTGCGAAGGGTGAAAATTAGGATTTTGAAATTGTTCTATAACTCTATGGCAAATAAACAGATGTGTAACATCAGAAATTTATCATTCGTTATTCATTATTTTGTATTAATCATAACTAATTTTATATTTCATGATTGAGTTTACTATAAAAAGGTCATAAAATGAAATATTTCTATAATTTATACCGATTTGAGAAACCGTTGAAACGGTTGAGTATTTCTAAGTTGTTATTAACCACCAACTTAAGTTGGTGGTTAATGAAACCTCAATATGACTATAACCGTTTTAACGGTTTACTAATACTTAAATTTGACTTTTTATAGTGGACTCATGATTAAAAAATTATTATTAAGTAACAATAACAAATTACGAAATCATTTTTACCCAATTTTTATCATAGTTGGCATAATTTCAGCAATTGGTCAGACAATCCTCCTTCGCGAACTAATGGTAGAAGTAAATGGTAATGAAATTATATTTTCAATATTTCTGTCATTGTGGTTGTTCCTTGTAGCACTTGGAACATTGTTACACAAATGTATCCCAATTTATAGAAATATTGAAAAAAATATTTATGTATTACTTTCAATTCTGATATTCTTTATTCCTATTCAATTCCTATTTATAAGAATTTTAGCAGGTAAATTTTCAGTAATTTCAGGTCTCCTGATTGATATTCCTTCTTTAATAATTTTGGCTTTGATAATATTAGCTCCCGGTTGTTTACTGATTGGTTTCCTATTTCCTTTAAATTGTAGATTGATTTCTAATTTTGAGAAACCAGTGCATATTGTTTATATTGTAGAATGTATAGGTATGATACTTGGTGGACTACTCTTCTTTATTTTAATTTCATTTCTAACTAATTTTTCCATCCTGCTGATGAGTGGAGTAATCAGTTTTATAGTATTGTTCTTCATAAAAAAGAAAAGATTATTTTTGATTGGTGCAATTATTTTTCTGATACTTACAGTTTTTTCCAGGGAAATCTTTATTAAAAATTATGCAACACGATATTCACCTAACAAACTTATCTCTTCCCAAGACTCTAAATATGGTAGATTCGATGTGACAGAAAGTCTTGACCAGAGAAATTATTATTGGAATGGTGTTCTTTTTGCTAATTCGGAAAATCAGAATTATGCTGAGGAAATGGTTGATTTTGCGCTGCTTCAACATCCTTTACCGGAAAAAGTATTGCTTATCGGTGGTTTACTTAATGGATATTTGCAAGTAATTCTGAATGATAGGAATATCAAGGAAGTAGATTATCTTGAATTAGAAAAAAATATAATTATAAAAAGTGAAATCTATCAAAAGAAAGTGAAGAATGTTCATTTCATTCAGTTAGATGCAGTGCGATTTTTAAAGATGAGTGATAAAAAATATGACCTCATTTATGTTGATTTTCCAGACCCATCTTCGATTTTTTTAAATAGATTTTATACAATTGAATTTTTTCAAAAATTGAAATCTCACCTTGTTTCTGGAAATTCTGTGGTTGCAATAACTGTCAGCAATGCAGAAAATTTTCTTTTACCAGAACTTGCGAAACTGAATAGTATAATTTATCAGACTTTTTCAGAAGTTTATGAAAATGTGAAAATAATACCTGCTGAAAAGAATATTTTTATTGGAAGTGCTGGGGAATATATTTCTAATAATGTGCAAGTACTCGTTGATAGAATGAAAAAAAGAGGAATGAACGGTTTGTGGTTTAATCAAGCTCTTATTTTCGACACCTGCAATAGATTTCGTTTGAATAGTTTTCAAAATGCAATAAGAGATTTTGATATCATAATAAATACCAATCTCAATCCTCAAGCATTTCTTTCCACAATTCAATTCTGGGCAAAACATCTTGATATTGGTCTTGAGAAATTCATAAGAGTTTTAAAAAACTACAAAATTTTTGTATTCATTATTTCAATTGGTATTATGTTACTAATATCCTTAATAACTACCCTGCTCTACAGAAAGACTTCACAATTTGTGCAGAATTTCAATATTTTTTCAATCAGTTTTTCAGCCTTTGTGATGCAGATTATTCTTTTATATATTTTTCAAATGCAATTTGGTTATGTATATCTTGTGATAGCTATCTTTACAATTTCATTTATGCTTGGATTGACATTAGGGTTTCTTTTTGCAGAAAAAATTCATTTGCATATTTTCCTTCTTTTTGCGTTAAACCTAATTATTTTTTTACTGATTTACTTTATAGCAGGATTGTCTTTACCTGTTATTATTTACTTCTTATTTAATATTCTTATAGCTGGTTTTGAAGGAGTGATCCTTGCTAAAGTTTTGACTAAGAAGTATAAAATTGAACAGATTGATTCTGGCGTATCATTTTATTTTCTTGATACACTTGGAGCGACTTTTGGGGGATTGCTGATTGGAGTCATCTTTTTGCCAGTTTACAGCATTAAAACAAATATAATTTTTATTATGATTATAATTTTAATAAATACAATATTAAGTGGGATGACCACTAAGAAAGCGAAATTATAAAGAAAAAATAGATAAATGAATACTAGTAGATCGTTTCCTAATTATCGTTGCAATTATTTATTTATTAAATTCCAAATTTCAAGCACCCCCGTACAGTCACTACATTCCTTACGGGGCAGGCAAATATTTTACCCCGTGAAATCCCGCAATGGCGGGACTTCGTATTTCACGGGGCAGGTAAATTCCAATAACCAAATATAGAAATTCAAAATAGTTTCGGCCATTTTAATTTGAGATTTTGAAATTATTTGTAATTTGGAAATTGTCCGTCCTCCGTCCCTCCCCGATTAAATTGGGGATTGTCGGGACTTCGGAGGATGGATAATTTGGGATTTTCTTCAATTGCTAAGTTATTTTATAAACGCTATACTAGATTTATTATTCGAAATATCAATATAAAGCGATGATTAGTTTTAGTTTCAAAAGAATCTTCAATAAATTATGTAACTCAAGTTTTGCAGGTGGCAGACGGAACTGAGTTCCGTGTTACCCTGAAATAGCAGGCAGGAGACGCCCCGATTCCTGAGCTCGTCAGGAACGGGCTTAATCGGGGCTGATCTTTGTTGATTAGTTGATCTTTATTTTTAAGAATGAAATATTCGTCTTATTATTGTTTACCCCGTTGATGATACTATCTACGGGGTTTACCTGCCTTATCTTCGTTTATCTGAGGTGGATTAAAATTGTAACACGCTTCTCTGAAGCGTCTGTCAGCTGGTCTGGGCGCCTGTCTCCCGATATATCGGGAGCCAAGACGGGCCTGAGTCTGAAAGGAGCTCTGCTCCATATTATGAACCAGAGATTCATAATAATTTGAATATTTTACATTTTAACCTCATCCTCTAACTCCTTCTCCTACAAGGAGAAGGAGAACCAACAACTTCCTCTCCTTTTAGGAGAGGATTGAGGTGAGGTCAAAAAACCTTATTTTGCAGAATCCATTAATGTAATTAAAAGATTGGAGGAAAAAATGTCAAAAGAAATAATTTTCATTTTATTAGTTTTATTAATGACTTTTAATAAAGCATTTTCACAAACAAGAGAGCCTTATTTAGCAGGTTCGTGGTATCCAGGAAACAAAAAAGACCTTACCAAAATGCTTAAAGGATTCTTCCAAAATGTGGAATTAGATAAAAAAACCCATAAAATTACTCCATTTGGTATTCTTTCTCCTCATGCTGGACTTGCATTTTCTGGACAAGTAGCTGCTTATGGATATTCGCTTCTTGAAGATAAACATTTTGATACCGTTATCCTTCTTGGACCAAGCCATAGTTATAGTACAGGTGGAGCATCAGTTTATGATGGAGATTTTTATAAAACACCTCTTGGTAACATTCCTATTGATAAGAAAATTGCTTCTGAAATTTTAAAACAAAATAAAAAATTCCAATTTCAAGAGTATGTCCATATCCAGGAAAATAGCCTTGAGACTCAGATGCCATTTTTACAATATGTATTGTCCAAAGGATCCACCTCTGGCGGAAAAGATTTTAAGGTTGTTCCAATTCTTACAGCTACAAATGATTTATCTCTACTAAACAAGCTGGCAGAAGCTATTATCAAAGTTATGGAAGAAAGTGATAAAGAAATCCTTTTGATTGCAAGTAGTGATATGTCACATTTTCATGATTACAAATATGCTGTTGAAATGGATAAACATACAATTGACCTGATTTTAGAAAGAAAATGGGATACACTTAATAAGGATATCTTTTCAGGGAAATCTGAGTTGTGTGGCTTCTTTGCTTTTTATACATTTGTTAAAATTGCACAACATTTTGGATACGATAAAGGGATTTTCTTGAAATATGCAAATTCCGGAGATGTGTTAGGTGATTTACAATCTCAGAGTGTAGTTGGTTACACTTCGATTGTGTTTCCTAAAATTAAGAGGACACAGGATTCCGAATTGTCTCCCTCTGATAAGAAATATCTTCTTAATTTAGCAAGACAAAGTATTGAATATTATCTTGAAAATAAGAAGATTCTACAACCAGAAAAGCCTGAATCAATAATCTTAAATGAAATGAGAGCTGTTTTTGTTACATTGAATATAAACCATAATTTAAGGGGCTGTATTGGACATATGATTGCTCAAATGCCTCTTTATAAAGCTATTGCAGAAATGGCAGCATCAGCAGCTTTTAATGACCATCGTTTTGGTCCTGTTAAGAAAAGTGAACTTAAGGATATTTCTATTGAAATTTCTGTGCTTACTCCGATGAAAAGGATTACAAGCATTGATGAAATAGAAATGGGTAGAGATGGAGTTTATGTTAAGAAAGGTATGCGGACAGGTGTATTTCTCCCACAAGTTGCAGATGAAACAGGATGGGATAAAAAGACTTTCTTAGAAAATCTCTGTGCTCATAAAGCCTTTCTGCCAAAGGATGCATATCTTGATAAAGATACAGAAATTTATATCTTTCAGGTAGAGAAATTTTCCGAAAGTTCTTCCTCTATTAGAAAGTAATAATTGTTTTTATTCAAGTGAACTGTTGGGGACCATATCTTAAAGGCGTATTTTTAATGAAGCCAGATCCCTGACAACCATTTGTGTCATAGTGTGGATCATGACACCTCAAAAATAATGTTAAATGCTAACCATCGAATTTATTCGATGGTTATAAATGATAAACACATCATTGACTTTAGTCGGCAAAATAAACCGAATAAATTCGGTAAGCATAGTGTGGTTTATAAACCACCCACTAAAGTGTGTGGTTAATATTTAAATCTAATATTACCGAGCAAGAGAATTGATATTCCTTCGTTAACCCGTCCTCTGCAGTCCCGAAAAAATCGGGACGGAGGATGGGAACTTCAGAGCACAGGTTTTGATGAAATAAAAAAATATACATTATATTCCATCGGGGCTGAATATTTTCAGCCCCTTTTTTTTTTATGTTAACATCCGCTTATGGATGTTATAATAATATTTATTTTTAAAAAATTTGACAGAATAATAAATATAACCCCTTTTTTGTATAGTATTTTTCAAAATGAATTGCTATTGGAATTGGGTCTTTTATTGAGACTTCACGAGGGATTCCTAATGAACTTGATTGTTTGACGAGATTTGTTATAACTAAAACTTGTTAATTAATAATTATCATTCGACAGGAGGAAACTGTATGAAAAAAAGAATGAAAACTTTACCCGCTGTATTTATACTTCCGGCTCTATGTTTATTTGCTTTTACTTTATCTATTAACGCGGCAACCTTGTACGTTGCAACTACTGGTTCAGGTACGTCTCCTTATGAAACCTGGACTAAAGCTGCAACGAGTATACAAACTGCTGTAGATTCATCAAGTAATACGGATGTGATTAATGTCGGCAGCAGTGACGGGCATGGAACTGGCATCTATAATGAATATGTCGTTGTAAATAAGCAGGTGACCATTCAGTCTGAAAATGGTTATACTACTACAACTGTATATACATCTAACACAATTAAAGATGTTTTTTATGTTGCATCAGATCATGTTACTATAGATGGTTTTACAGTATATGGTGCTACATCTGGCACTCATGCTGGAATATATCTTAATAATGCGGAAGATTGCCTTATACAAAATAATCGATGTAGCATAGACCAATCTAATAATGTTAATGGTATTTATTTATCTGGTTCAAATAGAAACGCAGTTTTAGATAATATTTGTAATTACAATTCAAATAATGGTATTTACTTAAATAATTCCAAGCGTAATACTATTGCTAATAATGAATGTAAATATAATACACAAAATGGTATACAATCATATAATACACAAAGTAACGCAAATACTATTTCATCTAATAATATAAGTAATAATGATGTTAGCGGTATTTATTTAAACAATTCAAAAAATAATTTCATCTTAAAAAATATCTTCTTGGGTAGTAACGGTAGAGATATATGTCTTGAGAATGGTGCAAGTGCGAACAGGATATATTTAAATAGCTTCAATAGCAGTACAAACATAACTTATTCAGGTACTACAAATTTTTGGCGTCCCGGCAAAGACAATAGCCCTTTTTTGAACCTTTGTTATTTCTACTCATCAACTTGTCATAGTAATTTCCTTGGTAATTATTGGAGTGATGCTTCCGGAAGCGACACTGATGGAGATGGCATTTTGGATAATACATATGTTGCTGATGGAGGGACTGATCTTCGACCTCTTGCAAGTAGTACAATCAGCGATTACCATATTCAGGCATGGTATCTTAATATCGACGGAAATATGTATGAAGATGCAACTGATAAAGCTCCATATAGCAAATTAGTTTTATTTGATAGAGGTTCAGAGATTTGGAAAGCAGATGAAGCTGCACAGGTCGATCTAAATTTTCCGAGTGGTCAATGGTACGGACAAATTTGCATAGTTACTAATACAGGAGTTGCACCGACCCTTAACCATACTTTCAAGGTTGAGATTGGCTCTTCAACTGGTGGAACAAATTTTACGGCAGGTCCATATGCGACTATTACTGCTGATGGTTTAAATATAGTTTATGAATATCAAACAAACTCAGCAGCAGTTCCTGTTAGTAATGGTAATTATTTAGCTTTGAGGATTACTAATGATTCTGCAAATGCAACAGATTATTATATTTGGACTGGCGGCGCATGGAGCTATACTTCCAGTCCCGGCAACAGTGATCCAAATTATTCTCTGCCTGTTGAACTCTCCATCTTTACAGTTCAATACTTAAATAACACGCCAACTTTATACTGGGTAACCCAATCCGAGACCGATAATATCGGCTGGTATATTTATCGAAATAATGAGAATGATTTTAGTTCAGCAGGAAGGATCACGAATTATTTAATAAGCGGATATGGCACGACTACAGAACAACACAGCTATCTTTATAAAGATAATGACCTAATTGTACATTCCGGAGATATTTATTGGTATTGGATTCAGAATATAGATCTTGGTGGTCAGATTAATACTTATGATCCACATAAGTTAATCATCCCAAATACTGAACCTGAACATTATGAACCTGAGATACCTATTGAATATAGACTTCAAAGTTCACCTAATCCGGCGAATTTCTCAACAACAATAAGTTTTACTATTAATAAGTCTACTTTTGCAGAAATTTCAATTTATAATATTTTAGGTGAATTAGTAAAGACCTTGCCAATGGTTATTACAACTGAGGATGAAAAATCAGAAGTTTATTGGGATGGAAAAGATGAAAATGGTAATACTGTTAAAGATGGAATATATTTATATCAATTAAATGTGGATGGAAAACCATATCAGACCAATAAGTTGATACTCCTACGTTAAACCGTCCTCTGCAGTCCCGAAAAAAACAGGACAGAGGATGTAAACTTCGGAGCACAGGTTTTGGTGAGATAGAACAGAAACTCGACTCGAGCAAACTTGCCCGAGTCGGGTTGAGCACAACTAAACGTAGTAAGTTTTATTTAAGAAATCGTTTGTTAAAGCGTCTGATCAAGAATGTAATAGAGGCACCAATGAGAGAAGTATCTTTGTATTGGTTGGATAAGATCAACCAATACAAACCATATTTGCGGGCTGGTTATCACAATCGCTTTATTCGATCAATTAATAAAAATTATGAAAATTTGACTAAATACTTTGACTATGATTTTCTTGATACAAATACTAACGTTATTGAAAATATGATCCGCCAGTTGAATAGAAAACTAAAAATCTTGCCGACTTTATGAATCTTTGGTTCAATGGTTACCATGAAAAATCTATTAATAGCCACAGTTAAGTTAACGCTACATAAATATATTAATCAAAACAAAATTATTAAGGAGTTAATTATGAAGAAGATGATGCTTATTGTATTATTTGTTTTTTTAGGAATTTCCTTATTTGCAACTTCATATAATACAATAACAATTAACGGAACCAAATCTGGTTGGGATAGTGATGAGGATTTTACAGATTGCTCTTCTGCCAGTTATGCTTACCTTACATGGGATGAGAATTATTTCTATTTTGCTATTTCTGACCCCACGACATATCACGAAAACCTGGCAACATTTATGTACTTTGATACTGATCCCGATGGACCGAATGGATCAACAAATGCTTATGCTTGGATTAATAATATTACTACTCCATTTAGATCCGACTGGGTTGTTGTTTGGAAAAATCAATTTGAAAATGATCGTATTGAGGTATGGCAATACAATATCTGTGTATGGAACCTATATGGTGTAGCCTTTTCTAATAATTATTTAGACAAAGTCAATTTTGCATGTGACTTTGATGCTAGTAGCAACTACAGAGAGGTTCGGGTTAAGCGTTCAATGTTAGGTGTTTCAAGTTCTACAGACAAAATAAGTTTTTGTTCCTTTACAGAACGGCAATTGGATAGTTATTGGCGTTTTTTCGCTTTCCCATCCCAAGGTTGGACAAATGCAAACAGAGCTGCTAATCAATCCATTGGGCATTACAGAGGATACACATTGGGTTCTGGTTATTCTCCTGATGATGCTGGTTCTTATGACCAAACCCTCCCCGTAATCCTCTCCTCCTTCACAGTTCAATACTTAAATAACACGCCAACTTTATACTGGATAACCCAATCCGAGACCGATAATATCGGCTGGTATATCTATCGAAATAATGAGAATGATTTTAGTTCAGCAGGAAGGATCACGAATTATTTAATAAGCGGATATGGCACGACTACAGAACAACACAGCTATCTTTATAAAGATAATGACCTAATTGTACATTCCGGAGATATTTATTGGTATTGGATTCAGAATATAGATTTTGGTGGTCAGATTAATACTTATGATCCACATAAGTTAATCATCCCAAATATTGAACCGGAACATTATGAACCGGAAATACCTATTGAATATAGACTTCAAAGTTCACCTAATCCGGCGAATTTCTCAACAACAATAAGTTTTACTATTAATAAATCTACCTTTGCAGAAGTTTCAATTTATAATATCCTTGGAGAATTAGTTAAGACCTTGCCAATGGTTGTTACAACTGAGGATGAAAAAGCAACTGTCTATTGGAATGGGAAAGATGAGAATGGGAAAGTTGTTAAAGATGGAATATATTTATATCAATTAAATGTGGATGGGAAACCATATAAGACAAATAAGCTGATCCTACTACGCTAATTCCAAAGCATCTGGACGGAGCACAGGTTTTGATGAGATAAAAGAATGAAAATTAAATACGGGTAGATGAAGGTTTATCCTTCATCTCTGCTTAAATTAAAATGAGCTGTCAAGGACCATATCTTAAAAGCGTATTTTTAATGAAGCCTGATCCCTGACAGCCATTTGTGTCATGGTGTGGACCATGACACCTTAAAAAAAATTTCTCTGTAGATTTATCTAATTTTTTCTATAATGTAATTCCAATGTAACCTATTATCAAGATATTCACCAATAAAAGTCACTTTATACTCAGGACGATAACGGGGACCACCAAAATCATCGGAGACAAATATTGTATTATCTCTTACCTGTACATTGAATCTAATATTTGTAGAACCATTTTTAAATACAGATTTATCTGTTGGTATACCACTGAATTTATCTAACAAAACAACCTTATTACTGTCATTTATTGTGAAAAGATAAGCAATGTATTGATATTTGTAACTTGCCGATATAGTTGAATATTCTATTTCTACAAGGGCATCTAAGATGTTGTCTTTATTAAAATCCGAGTAATAAACATCACTTAATATTAGTTCTGAAGCTTTGGGTATAGTAGGATCATTTATATCGTTTTCAGGATGTTTAAATTTTCCCTTCTTTAGTGTAAATTCGAGAATACTTACCGGATTAACTGTATTTTCATACATATATGAACATTTTTGGAATAGCCAAATTTCGTCCCAAAAAACATCTTGAAATGGTGGGTAAGTATAATTTTTAAAGTCAATCTCCATAATATTGTTATTTATATTTTTCACTTGTTGGGCATAAATAATTGAAAAAGTGCAAAAGCATACAAATATCAATATAATAAAAGATAATTTATATTTCATAAGCTTTAGTTTTTTTGTATTATACATTGCTGACAAACATATATTGAAATGAATGACTCAATCTATTAAAACATCTTTTATTAAAAAATATTTTCCGCTTATCCTGTCAAGAATTTCATAACAACTATAAACTCAGGCAATATCGTCTGGATTTTTTATTATCAAAAACAACAATCAAAGGAGAAGAAAATATACTCACCTAAAATTGAATATAAACAGGTGAGACAATTATTCTAATTAGTGTCTGTCCGTAAAGTTCCTCCAATTAAATTGGGGGTTGTAGAACGACCTTTCCGTCTGGGCGCCGAGACCGACCAAGGTCGTTACTGTAAATAGGCTTTAAATGTGCCTTAAGAAAACGAGCTAGGAACCTCGTTATACATTTACAGACAAACACTAATTAAAAATGGTCGGGGTGAGAAGATTTGAACTTCCGACTTCCTGGTCCCAAACCAGGCGCGCTACCGGACTGCGCTACACCCCGATTAATAAATGACAAATTATAATCCCCGATTTACTCGTGGATAAATCACAAATTTATCTTTTCTAAGTCAAGAAAATCAATAAAATCCTGTTTGCCTGATTGCTTCATAAAGAACAATTGCTACGCTATTACTCAGATTTATTGAACGAATCTGTTTGCTCATCGGAATTGTGAATGAGTTTTCCCAATGCTTTTTAAGTATATTTTCAGGAATACCCCTTGTCTCGGGACCAAATATCAAAAAATCCTCATCTCGAAAATTAATTTTTGTATAAACTTGGTTTGACTTCGTAGTAAAAAATAGTAGTTTCCTATCTCTATTTTTATTAAGAAAATCATCCCAACTTTTGTAGAATCGCACATCTAACTTATCCCAATAATCCAAACCAGCACGCTTTAAATATTTGTCAGTAATCACAAATTTCATAGGTTTGATAATATGTAGAATCGAGCTTGTGCCTACACAAAGTCGTCCAATATTTCCAGTATTTGATGGAATTTCTGGTTGATATAAAACTATATTAAAAGGCATTGTTTAATTACAGTGAAGTATAAAAATAATTAATTGATTTAACTTTGATATACTAAAATATATGAAATAGTTTTCAATAACTAAAAAAAATAATTTTCAAAAAGCTATTGATCAAAATTGTATTTTATCTAATGGCTCAAATAAAGTGAATTCCCCTCTGAATTTCAATTTTTCTATACCTTGTGGTCCATTTCTATTCTTAGCAATATTTATTTCTGCAATGCCTGTCTTCTCCTCATTTTCTTTCTTATAATAATCTTCACGGAAGATGAGTAAAACCAAATCAGCATCTTGCTCAATAGCACCTGATTCTCGTAAATCTGCAAGTCTTGGTCTTCTGTCTTCACCCCCTCTGGTTTCAGGTGCTCTACTTAATTGTGAAACTGCAATTATTGGGATTCTAAGTTCTTTAGACAGTATTTTTATTGAACGAGAAATTTCTGTCATTTCTTGCTGCCTGCTGGTTCTAACCATATCAGGCATCAGAAGTTGCATATAATCAATAATTAATAAATCCAATCCTTCTTCAGACTTCAATCTTCTTGCTTTTGAACGAATATCAATCATTGTATTACTACCCCTATCATCAATAAAAATTGAAGACTCAGATAATTTCTCTGCAACCGTGGTAATACGGAAAATTTTTTCTTGGTCTATCCCATATCCATGTAGCATTTCGGAAAGAGAAACCTCGGCACCAGAACTTAACATACGCATAAGAAGTTTTTCTTTATCCATCTCTAAGCTAAAAATCCCCACCTTTTTCTGTTGGTGGACTGCAGCATAGGATGCAATATTCAAAGCAAAAGATGTTTTACCCATACTTGGACGACCAGCAACAACAACAAACTGCGCTGGTTGAAAACCACCACTTTTGGCATCAAGTGAATGAAATCCTGAAGCAATGCCAATAACACGCGACTTCTGCGATGCAATTTTCTCAATACTTTGTAATGTGCTTGGAATAATATTCGAAATTGATTCAAAACCTTCTAACATAAGATTCTGCGTGACATTAAATATCGCTTTCTCAGCATCTTCTACAATAGCTTTACTTATTTTTTCTGATTTATAACAATCATCAGTTATTTTAGTAGCAGTATTTATTAGATGACGGAGGGTAGACTTTTCTAAAACTATCTGTGCATGCGCTTCAACATTTGCACTGGAAGAAACAATATCAGAAATGTCAGAAAGATACACAGTTCCGCCGACATCTTCAAAATGCCCATCCTTTTTTAGCTCATCAATCAAAGTTATAAGGTCAATCTCGATATTGGCTTCAAATAGCTTGGTAATTGCACGGAATATTAGTCTGTGTGCTCGTTTATAGAAATATTCTTCCTTGAGCATTTCTAATGCTCTTGCAACAGCCCAATCATCCACAAGCATCGCACTGAGTACGGCACCTTCTGCATTCAAATCATGAGGTGGAACTCTAATACTCTCTTGAGAAGTTGTTGATTTTATTCTATCAGCCATTATAGTTTAATCCTCCAATATTGGATTGAAATTTTCTATATTCGCCCATTAGCATCTTCAAATCTTCCCATGCAGGTCTTTTCCATTCCAGGTGATAAAGTAAAGCAGAAGGATGGTATGTAACCATTAGTCTGGCATCTTGAAAATGATAGAATCTACCTCTCATACTACCAAGGGTGTTCTCATTATTAAGAAGATTATTACCAGCTACTTTACCAAGAGCACAGATAATTCCTGGTTTAATAATCGAAATTTGTTCATACAAATAAGGGATACAGCTTTCTATTTCATCAGATAAAGGATTTCTATTTTTAGGTGGTCTGCATTTAACAATATTAGTGATATAAACTTCCTCTCTTTGTAAAGAAATTGCTTTCAACATCTTGTTAAAGAGTTTGCCTGCTGAACCTACAAAAGGAATACCTTGCATGTCCTCCTGTTCACCAGGTCCCTCACCGATAAACATTATTACAGCATCTGGATTTCCTTCACCATAAACAAAATGATTTCTTGTTTCACATAATCCACATCGTTTGCAATCTTTGTATTCTAAAGCAAGCTTTTTAAGGATTTCTCCCTTATCAGGAGTTTCGGTTCTATCTACAAAAAAATCTTTTATGCCTGAAAGTTTTAAGAGTTCAAGTCTTTGTTCAAGAATCTCTTTGTTATTGATTTTAGAGAATCGTATTCCTAATTGTTTATTCATCAATAATATCAGACATTTTACCCTCTGGCTTCTCTTCTTCCTGCACAAAATAGTCTGGAATATTACCTTCTGCCACATGCTCCAATGCCATTGTAGGTAATTTCTTATCAAATTTCTTTTGAATAGGATAAGGAAGTTTGGATAAACGATTTAATTCCTCATTCGCTAATATAAGGAATAAGTAAGTACAGTTATTGTTTTCAACAAATTTTTGAACCTTGCTTTTATTCATATTCATCCTAACCCAGATAAACTGGAAATTACAAATTCTAAATTACAAATATCAAATAAATTCTAAATTACAATTTTTCAAATACCAAACTAATTGAAATAAGGTGAAGCAAACATTCTTGATAATTTTCACGACAGCTTGTTGGTAAGTTTTATTTTTTAAGTGCCTAATTTAAGCATATACATTCACTTTTATTTTTTACTTCTTGTAATATTTTATCAACAACGATTGATATTTCATCATTAATCAAGAATAGATCATAAAACCATGCATCAGCCAGTTCTTTTCTGGCATTTCTAAGACGCAATTGGATGGTTCTCTCATCATCTGTATTACGATTTCTAAGACGTTTTTCCAACACTTTCATACTTGGAGGGAACAGGAAAATGGATAAAGCTTCTGGCATTCTTTTGAGAAACTTCTTTGAACCTTTTGTATCAATGTCAAGAATGATAAATTTTTCTTGTGATAAAGCATTTTCAATAACCTTTCGAGATGTGCCATAATAATGACCATGAACTTTTGCCCATTCAAGAAAATCTCCATTCCTTCTCATCTTTCTGAAGTGACTTTTAGAAACAAAAAAATAATCTTTTCCATCATCCTCATTTTCACGAGGAGTGCGAGTAGTATATGAAGTTGAATAAAGAATATCCTTGTTTTTTTTCAATATTTCTCGACAAATACAACTCTTGCCACCTCCGGAAGGCGAGGAAACTATTATTGGAAAATACTTT
>JAGMCF010000101.1 GCA_023129415.1 Candidatus Cloacimonadota bacterium | reverse complement strand
TAAGCCATCCATCGCTTCTTATTTCAAACACAGATGCGAATTGCCATCCCCACCCATTTTCATAAGTAAGAGGAGTATCTAACATATTATTAACTGGCTCCCACGATACCCATCTTTCTTCCCAGAATTCATTCCAGGTATGGTCGTGAGAAATTGCAAGGATACTTGTGCAAGGAATAAGAGCGGCTCTGGCTGCAGCTGCAGTAAAATCAGCATGCTCACCGCATCTGCCAATATGCTTTTTGTATATACGAACTGGTTGGTGTGGACGCTCATAATCGGAGGTAAAATTCAAAGAAGCTTTTACCCAATTTGTTATAACTGCTGTAGCATGAGTTTGAGTGGAATCTACATTTTGAACGCCATTCCATACAATTTCGCAACCTGCCAGCATATCTCTCAATACAGGATAACCATCATCTGCATGATTAAAGAGATAGTTTCGCCAAAAAACTCCATCTGGTGGGTCTACGATATTATTATTATGAGTAGTATTGTTTTCTATGATATCAGGGTCAATATAAGCAGGGATTTCATCAGTAATTTTCGGATGGACAATATACCAGTAGTAAATCTCTTTTGGGACTTCAACCTGCACTGTATCGCCATTTGCATTTTCCTTCCAATATTTTGTTGTTGAATAATAGTTTTCATCGGTCTCGGATGTGCCATAATCCACAACCTCTACATAATCAAGATATAGATCATTTTCATAGATAAGTTCTGCATTTTCCTGAAACAAATCTGGTGAGCCATATCCTGATGAAAGATACTCTGGAGATGAATTGGCAATTGCAAACACAATCTCATCTATGTAGGGGTCAACAGCATCATTTATTGCACCTGCCCATTCATTTTGATAAATATTTAGTATATGGGATAAAGTATTCACCAAATCATTTCTCAACCACTTTGGTGCTTTTTCTATTGCCTGGTAAGATTCATTGGTTAATGGATATTCATAATCTATTGGATAAATTTTTAGTGTATCAAACCCACTATCAAAATATATACTGAAATTTTTCCCAGCTTCAATATATTGGTTAATCTCCAGAGAATCTATCAGATTCCAATCTTTTCTTTGAATTTCAGGAATTGATGGCAATTCTTCCTTTTCAGAAGGCTGATATGATTCTGCTTCTCCTACACAAATGAAACCTTCAGGATATATTTGCTTATGTGTACAACTTCTCACTTCTTCACCACATAGTATTACTGAAATTTGTATAATAAATAAAAAGGTGAATAGAAATATAATTTTTACTTTCATATTACTCCTTACTTAAGTTTTTATGATGAGTTCTGCAAAATAGATAATTTTCAATTTTTTTATGAGATATTATAAAGTAAATTTTAATTTACCTCATCCTCTAACTCCTTCTCCTACAAGGAGAAGGAGAATTCTGTCTTTCTCTCCGCCAGCTCCGATCCGTCAGTTGACGGACCGATAAAACGGGTCTGGCTGAGAGGATTGACCTGCCTGCGCGTAGCCGCTTCGGCGAAGGCAGGGGTGAGATAAAAAAAACTATTTTGCAGATCTCATAATTTTTTATGAATCAGTTTATCTTAACATTACACATTTTTTTGTATCAATTATTTTATTCCCAATTTTTAGTTGATAAAAGTATAAGCCTGAACTTACTGAATTATCATTCTCATCTTTTCCATCCCAGATGATTGACGATTGTTCCCTCCCCGATTGAATCGGGGATAATTGGGAATTGTCAATTGACAATTGTTTTACAAGTTGCCCCTTTACATTATAAATTTTAATCTCTATGTTCTTAGTGTTCTTTGTGTTCTTTGTGTTGAAAAAAGAAATCGTGGTTGAAGTGCTAAACGGATTAGGACAATTCTGAAAAAGTTGGCATATATTTAATTGTTGGTCTGGGTCTACACCTTGAGTAACCTCCAAATGAACTGGTATGTTAACAATCTGTCCCAAATTGGTTGTAATTTTCAGGAAGGCATCATAAGTTCCTATATATAATCCTTCACTTGAAATTGTCAAAGTTATTTCTTCACTTTGCCCACCAGCAATTGAACCACTTGTAGAACTTGGAATTATCCAATTAATTGGTGAGTCAACTATACTAAACAGACCAGATGACATATTAAAAATAAGCCCATCCAAACTGGTTATTTTTATCTTGCAATTATCAGATGGAGGACCTGGCACAGTAAATTCATAATATCCTGTATTATCTACTTCATTGGCAAGCATCTCCCAGGTAGAACCATTGTCTCTCGATAATTCAATATTTACCTTTTCAATACCTCCGCAATCTACCCATTTTACGCTGTCCTGTGTATCATAGACCATTATAGCACCACCATCAGGATATGTGATATTTAAAGCAGTAATTTGGAATACAAAATTAGAAATATCATAGACATTCCCACTTAAATTACTTATCTTTATTCTACAATAATCAGATAAAGGACCAGGAACAGTAAATTCATAATATCCAGTATTATCAACTCCTCCTGCGAGCATCTCCCAAGTAGAACCATCATCCTTTGATAATTTTATATTGACCTCTTCAATATCTCCATAATGTAACCATGTTACACTATCCAACAAACCATACACCATCTTTTCTCCGCCATTAGGATATGTAAGCCATAAGTATGAATTAGTAGAAGGTTGAATAGTTATGATGCCACTTTTTGTGTGTGGTTCAGAACCTGTGCTATCTCCTTCAATATACCATTCTAACTCAACCGGTGCTGATTGATTTTCATCAATTGTAACATTTACAATGAATGCTTGTGTCCCTGTCTCATATAAGACCTCGCCATTACCAAAACCCCAACTAACTTCAATACCATCACCTGTTTCATTATTATAACATAATGAACCAATGTCTGTTGCATTATTTACAAAGAATCCAGGAGGAAAATCTATCTTAGCTCCGTAAACAGGTTCATTGTCCGGACTATTATGATAAAGATAAAAGAGAATATCCATAGGCATAATAGGAATATACTCATTTGTAACACTGATGATAAAATCATTTTCAATACTTTTTCCTCCTTTGCCACCTAAAATTCCTGCATTTTTCAGAAAATGGGAAAGAGTAATTGTATAATCCACGATAGAGCTTGTTTCACCATTATTTATAAGTGTGATACTTTCAGTGATAATAGTATCTGAAGGAATGGAAACAGTTATATAGGTTGGCTCAACAGATAAATATGGGATAATAGGTCCTTCTTTAATCGTAAACAATATTGCAGTTTCATTTTCCAAAGGTTGAGAAGTGGGGGTATATATATTTGAATAACTAAGCAGCAATCCTTCTGTTTGAGATTCATTTTCAATACCCACAGTAGCATAATTTTCATCCTGATCAACATTATAAATTTCTTTATATTGGAAAAGAATTTCTCCATCTCCGGTTGTTGTGGGATAATATTCAGGATCATATAAGATTACTTCAAATGTCTCTTTTAAATCAGGATTATATACATTACTAAACTCAGACCATTCTATTACGAAATAGTGATTTTCTTCATCATA
>JAGMCF010000100.1 GCA_023129415.1 Candidatus Cloacimonadota bacterium | reverse complement strand
TGAAACAGGATAAACCTATTTCTACCCGCCTGTAGATGGGTAGATTTGGGTTCATCCCAAATCAAAATAAAGTGAGAGAGATTTTCAAATTAAATATGTATAAAATTTATAAAGTTCTATAGTATAAATAAATCTTTTTATAACTCATTGATTTAAAATTAGGAATCATATCGACTTTTTATAGAATAAGGTGGTAAAAAATGAAGAAAATATTAGTAATTGATGACCAAAAAGAGAGTCTTATCGCAATAAAGGATATATTGACTGAGCAAATTTCAGAATGCGAAGTATTTACTGCACAATCAGGACCGGAAGGTATCAAAATAGCAAAGAAGGAACTACCAGACACTATTCTGCTTGATATTCAAATGCCTGAGATGGACGGATTTGAAGTCTGTAAACGACTTAAAGCTAATGAAATTACAAAAAATATTCCAATCATCATAGAAACAGGAATATATACTGATTCAGAAACTCATATTAAAGCATTAAATCTTGGTGCTGATGCTTTTCTGACAAAACCTTTAGATGCAAGTAGACTTATCGCACAAGTAAACGTAATGATTCGAATCAAAAGGAGTAATAAAGAACTTCAATGGCAGAAAAATTATTTTGAATCATTATTTAATAGTGCTCCTGCTGCAATCGTCTCATTAGATATGAATCAGAATATCTTAGACATTAACCCTCAATTTGAATCCCTTTTTGGATACTCTCTAAATGAAATAAGGGGGAAAAACATTGATAGATATGTTGTTCCACAAGATAAACTATCTGAGGCTAAAAAGATTGCAGAAAAAGTTCTTCTTGGAGAAACTGCAAAAACAGAATCAATAAGAAAAAGAAAGGATGGTTCATTAGTGCCTGTTACAATTGGCATAGCTCCAATCCTTGTTGGAGGTAAGCAGGTTGGCCTGTATGGAATCTATAGAGACATTACAGAAAGAAAGCGTGCAGAACAAATCCAATCAGTATTATATAATATTGCCGATGCCGTACACACCACTAAAGATCTTAATGAGTTATTCAAATTTATTCGGAAATATCTTAATGAGGTTTTAGATACAACCAATTGCTATGTAGCTTTATATGATAAAGAAACTGATACGATTTCCTTACCTTTTCAGGTTGACGAAAAAGATAAATTCAATTCATTCCCAGTAGGTAAAACCTTTACTTCTTATGTAATAAGAACTAGTAGACCTCTTCTTGCTACTGAAGAAGTACAAAAGGAAATGATACAAGCTGGAGAAGTAGAAGCCATCGGGACACCCTCAAAAGTATGGCTTGGGGTTCCTTTAAAATTAGAAGGTGAAGTTATTGGTGTTGTTGCTGTCCAAAGTTATACAGATCCTTTACTTTATACTGAAAAAGATGTTGAAATATTAGAATTTGTATCTGGTCAGGTTGCTATTGCAATAGAGCGAAAAAAAGTTGAAAAAGCATTACAGATTGAAAAAGCATACTTAGAACAACTGTTTGAGAGTTCTCCAGAAGCAATTATTTTGACTGACAATAATAGTATATTACTTAAAGTGAATAATGAATTCACTAGAATGTTTGAATATACTTCAGATGAAGCAATTGGTCAATCAATAGACAATATAATTGCACCAGGAGATATACATAAAGAGGCAAAATCTCTAACAAAGGATGTTTCAAGTGGAAAGGGTGTTGCTATCGAGTCAGTCCGACGACGCAAAGATGGAACACTGGTTAATGTTTCAATTCTTGGAACACCGATTAAAGTTGAAGGTGGTCAGGTTGCTGTTTATGGCATCTATCGTGATATTACTGAACGCAAACAAGCTGAAGAAGAACGCGAAAGACTTATTACAGAACTAACAGAAGCAAAGGGAATTATCGAAGAAAAAAATGAAAATATAATGAGCAGTATCCGTTATGCAAAAAGAATCCAACAAGCAATTCTACCCGTAGATGAAATAATACATAAAATTCTGCTTGAACATTTCGTCATTTTTAAACCAAGAGAAATTGTTTCCGGTGATTTCTACTGGTTTAGCAAAACTGAAGAACTTATTGCTGTTGTTGATTGCACAGGACATGGAGTACCTGGAGCTTTCATGTCAATGATTGGTAACTCTCTTCTAAATAAGATTGTGAACGAAGACAAAATTTTCGATCCAGCTATAATTCTAGAAAATCTACACGATGGAGTTCGATTTTCATTAAAACAAGAAAGTGAAGAAACTGATACTCACGATGGTATGGATGCATGTCTATGTTTATATGACCCTATAAGTAGAAAAGTTACATTTGCAGGAGCAAAACGTCCACTTTATTATATTAATAATTCAAAACTTATTGAAATCAAAGGAGATAGAAAACCTGTGGGAGGTAAGCAAAAAGAAGAAAAAAGAATATTTACTAATAAAGAAATTGACATTCAACCCGGAGATATAATTTATTTAACAACTGATGGTTTGGCTGACCAAAATAACTCAAAAGGAATAAAATATGGCTCCAGAAGATTGAAAGAGTTTTTGCTAGAACATTCAAAACTTAGTCTATCAGAACAAAAAGAAGCTTTACTCATTGATTTAAATAAGTTTCAGGGGGATGAACCTCAAAGGGATGATATTTTAATAATCGGAATTAGATTCAAAAAATTTAATGATAAAACTTAATGTTTTATTTCTAAATACTGATATTAATTATTTATAAAAAATAAAATATTGAAAGGATTACAAAATGAGAAAACTAAATATATTCGAATATTACAAGCAGATGAGTGAAAAGAAAATTGTCTTTGCTTACAAAGGGACAATTTCACAAGATGTGCTTGTCGAATTAGCTGAATTGATTAAGGATAAACTTCTCTTTAATATAGATCATCGAAAAGTAATAAAGAAAGTTTTTGCAGTTTTTATCGAACTTGCTCAGAATATCTTACATTACTCTGCTGAAAGGGTATGTTATGGTCCCGATGATAATAAAATCGGCACTGGAATCATCATAATTAGCGAAAATAATAATGTATATACTGTTACTTCAGGTAACTCGATTGATAATTCCAATCTCCAAATAGTTGTTGAAAGATGTAATTTTATCAACTCACTTAATGAGGATGAATTAAAGAAATTTTATAAAGAACAGAGAAGCTTGCCCCTTAAAGAAGGAGCTAATGGAGCTGGGCTTGGATTAATTGATATTGCCAGAAAATCAGGAAATCACCTTGAATTTGATATAAATTCTATTGATAATCAATATTCTTTTTTTGTATTATCAGTAAATATCAGAAAGGTTTAACAAATGGAAAATCTAAATATACCAAAAACGAAATATACACTTATGATCAATTTTAATGTAGAAACAGGAATATTTGAAATGGGTGGTTCATCCTATCCAGAAAACGCAATGGAGTTTTTTCAGCCTATTATTAAATTTATAGAATTATATGTTTCAGAAATTGGAAAAGCAATTATTCTCAATTTGGAATTGAACTATCTAAATACAAGTTCTACAAAATGTCTTCTTGATATTATAGAAATCCTTGAAAAATATTATAAAGAATCAGGAGATGTAAAGGTAAACTGGTATTATGAAGAAGATGATGAAGACATATTAGAAATGGGAGAAGATATTGCAGAGGATATTGAATTGCCAATTAATCTAATTTCTTATTAACAACATAAAAATGACTATAAAAACCAAAAGCAAAGAAACAACTTATACAATTTTTAAAAAGGAATCTAATATCCTTCAAAAATCCAAAGAAACTTTATTGAATAAGAATCTTCCAAATGAAGATTTGCAAAACAATTATATATTACTAAACCAAGAGTATGAAAAACTCCTTAAGCTAACAGTAAAAGTGACCAAGATCAGTGATAAATACCAAATAAAATTACTTCATGCAAATGAAAAAATTGAAAAACAAAAGAAAGAATTAGAAAATGCACTTGAAGAGATAAAAACATTAAGTGGATTTATACCTATTTGTTCTCATTGCAAGAAGGTTCGAGATGACAAAGGCTATTGGAATCAAGTTGAACAATATATCAGCAAACACTCTGAAGCAAAATTCAGTCATGCTATCTGTCCTGATTGTATGAGAAAATTATATCCCAAACAATATAAAAAACTTCAAGAAAGAGGTGTATTTTAAGATTTATTGAAAAGGATAAATTCAATTATCTACTTGATAACAATAGATATAAGATGCAGGGAATTTGAGTAATATTTTGAGCATTAATTCTTTGCAGAGTCCTCTCAACAAATTGCCAGGGAAATCCCCTCTTGTTTATCCGCCTTTGGTGGGAGATGGGCCTGCCCACCGTAGTTTTACAAAGGTGGGTGGATTCCCGATTTCTTATCGGGAAGAGGGTGTGTGTTTTATTTTATTAATGCTTTAAAAGTAAAATAAGTATGTATTGAAAAATCGCTAATATATCGAGACGATGAATTTCAATTCATCGTCTATAGAATTTTCCGGGTTTATTTTTAAAAAATCTTGATTTAATTTGTTAAGTCTTTATAAAATAACATCAATAAAAATATGAGGTGAAACTATGAGTATAAGAAGTGAAGTATTTATATGGTTTGAAAAACATCCAGAAGAAGCAGAAAAAAAAGGATTTGGTTCAAATGCTGAATTACAAAAGGCATTTCCAGACAAAAAAAGTAAACTGCTTTCAAAATACAAGATTCAATTCAATGAAATTAAAAGAAAAGAATATATTCGTCCAAAACCTGAACCAGAAATTGAGACTATTCCCCCAAAAGAATCTTTAAAAATAAGCATAAACTTAATTGATATTCTAAAAAAAGAAATAAAAAAGAAAAAAGGAATCTTTTTATTTTGTGGTTTATGTCTTCTACTATTGATACTACTTTTTATTAAATGTAAATTTTCAAAAAAGTCACACAAAAAGTAATATTAAGTGTATTAGAATCTATAATAATTTCGTTAATTTTATGTTATATGGTAGTAAAATTAAATATTTAAGAATATTTACACTCTCACCAGAAAATGTTCATACAACAATATGTACAAACACAAAATGATCATGTATTATTTATGAGTTATGCAAAATAGTAAAATAACGAGAAAAGTTGTCATTCTGAACGAAGTGAAGAATCTCTAACT
>JAGMCF010000010.1 GCA_023129415.1 Candidatus Cloacimonadota bacterium | reverse complement strand
CGCCTGCCAGGGCGCCCAACGCGAAGCTGAGTATGCAGTTGTATGTGCTATTTGCGGCCGCTTACACCGCGCAAATTGGAAAACGGGATAGCCGCGAAAAACAGGGACTGGCAGCCTACTCCGCCGAAGTAGCCTCGGCTACGAAGGATGAATCGGGACTTCGTAATGTAAACTTTCTTGAACTCCTTAGTTTTAACGAAGGAGTTAACAAAGGAGAATTTATCCTCCGAAGCCTTAGCGAAGGAGGATCATTTTCTTAATTTCTGATTTATAATTTTTAGATTCTAACTGATAAAAATAAATACCATTTGAAACCAATTTTCCTGAATAATCTTTTCCATCCCAAACCACATTAGTCATTTGACATTGGTCATTTGTCATTGGGGTAAGAATTCTTACAAGCTGACCTTTTATATTATAGATTTTAATCTGTGCCTGCCCCGTTAGATGTTTGCTATCTAATGGGGAGAATCTGTTTAAATCTGTGGCTAAAAAAGAAATTGTTGTTGAGATGCTAAATGGATTAGGATAATTCTGATATAGAACTGTTTTATTAATTGGTCCCATCCATCAACTGCATATCCCTGCCATTCATAAGCGCCCATATCTATTCTATCACCATATATTCTTGGATTTCCATCTAAATCATAAGGAGGAAGATTCAAGCCAGTAGTATCAGGAGTTCCAGTATTTATACAAGGACTGTTTTCATGAAGGTGTAAATCAAAATTAGTTGGATCAACAAATAAAGGGTCTTCAAAAATGTTACCCGTTCCCGGAAAATATGTACAGAGATCATTATATTCTGCTAATAATATTGCATCTCCAGATATTCTTAATGCATCAAACATAGTTGTATCTGACCAAATAATATTATTAACCGCATGGACACAAGAACCTGATGAACTGATGACACCAAAATTACTACAATTATATAATGTATTATTATACACATATCCATTTGATTCATGTTGGAATGAAGCACCTTGATCGCAATCTATAATTTTATTATTAACAATATTAGCAGAAGATTTATTAATTAAAATTCCACCATGGGTATTCCCCAAATAATTATTCTGAATAATAGCATCTGACTGATCTATAAGTCTAATTATCCACCATTGTTGAGCAGGAAGTTCATTATTTCCATAAAATAAGTTACTATAAATAAATGGATTAGCAGCTCTTATGTATAAATAAGTTCCATCGAACTCATTTTCTTTTATCAGTGGTATAGAGAAAGAATCACAATAAACTGCACATCTTCCTGTAAAAGAAGTATTAGCCCAAAAGATATTGTTTTTTATCAATGAATGGTTTCCACTTCCACAGAAGATAATACCTACTTTAGAAAACTTATTGTCAATAATAGTAATACTATCATTAAGACAACTAATGGTTCCATAAAAATTCCAAGAATATGAACCATATTCTACTGTACAATGCTTAATTATACTTGAATCATCACTATTTTCTCTGAAAATAATATTTCCCCAATAGATATCATAAGCACTATTATTGGTAATGTAAACTGAATCTGATTCTGTTCCTGAAATATTAAGTTTACCTTCAACATCAATCACTTTTTGATAATTAATCTTTATATAGACACCAGGTCTGATACATAAAGTATCACTAGCAGGAATAGTAATATCATCAATAATAATATAAGGTGAATTTTCAGTTGTTAATTCACCTGTTATTATTCCAGAGATTTTCGTTCCCCAAAATGCATTATAAGGTGATTCGAGTGCACCAATATCAGGAGCATTACCATTATAAGAGAAACCCACTTCTATACCATAATCTACACAGGGAGAACTTTCTGTAAGCTCAAAATTAAGGCTATCTGGATAAATGAACATTGGATCTTCAATTAATTCGCTATTACCTGTGATTGGGATAAATGGCATAGGAAGACCAGTCCAACCTCCCCAACCTATATATGTGCCATAACCATTCCAAGGATCATCTAAATTCTCCCAAGCGAGATTATTTTCAATATATAAATCAATCCCATCCATATAAGCTCCATATGATAATGTATAGAAATAGACGACCTTTTCAAAACCTGTAAAAATGTTATTTATTATATAAGAAGTATCATTAATACACTCTTCAAATTTGAGTGCAATACTTTCTGGTTGATTATTAAGAAATCCATAGAAAGTATTATTAAAAATATTACCAGAAGCATCATTCAAATACAAAATATAACAATAATTATTAGTTGAACTGTAAAAAACACAATGGTCAAAATCCAATACTTTCTCATATCCATCTACTAAAATGGTTCCATCTTGAATATCAATAATTGCACCATTTCCTTGAATGCATACAGATTGAACATTTTGGGTAAATCCACCTGTATAAGTTTGTGGTGGTTGTAATATTATTAATTTGTCATATCCTTGCCCTGGACCAGCGTTATCATACATTACCTGCAAGGGAATAGAATCTGCCAGTAGTATGGATAATGACAAACAAAACATAATAATAAGGCCAAATAGTAATCTTTTTCTTAGCATCTTTACCCCTCTTGGTTTTCTCACGAGGAAAGCTATCCTCTGCAAGGATATGGTGGTTGATTTTTACTTGATTAATAACATCTTCTTAGTCTCTGAAAAATTAATAGTTTCTATTTTATAGAAATATATCCCATTAGCTAATTCTTTATCCCCACTCTTACCATCCCATATAATCTGATGATTATTATGAGGATGCATTTCATCGTCAATCAACGTGGTTACTAATTCACCTTTGATATTATAAACAGAAAGGTTAACATGAGATTGCTCTTTTAGACTGAATGAAATTGTGGTTGAATTGGTGAAGGGATTGGGATAATTGGGATATAATTTATACTTATCTTGAATAAGATTATAAGGTTCATCGGTTGGTTCAGCAGGTCCAAGTTCGACTATTACTTCATTATTATCTTCATTATATTCCTCTACATCGTCTTCAGCATCAGTTAGAATATAAATATAATGAGTAAGTGTATCTGGCATAGTCCAATTCAGAATTACTGTTTCATCATCTCCATCTCCCATTGGTCCAAGAGTAAATGTTCCGATTGAATTAACAATTATTGTTGGGTTACCATCATAGAAGCGAACAATAAATTCACCAACAGTAGCTCCATTCTCAGTATGGCACTCAATGGTAGCTTCAAAAGTTACTAACTCTCCCTCAGCAGGATGAAGATTTGATACATCTACATTACCTTCTGTCAGTTCCAGATCTACCTGTGAAACCCAGATAGTAACATAAATTGGAGCAGTGGTATCAGAACAAGCACCATGGGTATCCCATACTCGCAAACCAATAAGACCTGAATATACATTATCAAATAACACATCAGTTGTTACACCAGTAGCATCATCATATTGACCATCACCATTAGTATCCCATTCATAGAGTGTAATGTCGTCATCTGGGTCGGGATCATATGAACCAGAACCATCTAATGTAATAACATCACCAATATGACCAAAATAAGGTCCACCTGGATCTGCAATAGGTGCATGATTCCCACTGTCAGATACAGTTGTATAATGCACATCAGTATCTGTTAGTGTATCACTACCTGTAACACGCAAAGTAACTTCAAAAGTATCTTCCGCAGAATACTCCCATATTACAAATTCACCAATAGCATCAGGATTATCCCAGTCTATACCATCATTGGCATCAAAGTCCCACTCCCATTTAGTAATAAATTCCTCAGGATCTTGATGATAGGAATTTGCACCTGAATAAGCAATCGGAGTGTTAGTTGTTTGAGGTAGGTTAGAAGAGCTAATAACTGCTATGGGTTGTAATTGAACCACACCACGAGTCAATACTAACACAGAAGTTGCAGTTGTACCAGATGTCCAGGTAATCCATTCTGTACCACCGGACCAAGAACCATCTGTATTTTGTCCCCAACTAGGATCATCAAGCAAGTAATCTGATGTATATTCATACCAGTCTCTTGGACCTGAGCCAAAGGTAGTAATATCGTAAAATTCCATTGCTTTTTTAAGTCCGTAAAGCGCATAAAAATTTCCATGGAACATTTCATCATACCAATAATTATCATAATCATCATTCCAATGAACATCTAAGAAACCCAATGCATTTTGGATCACCGAGTCTGATACAGCTGTACCAATATAATAATGACTTGCGATACCAGCTGCAGTTTTTACATTATTATCCCAATAACCAGCAAAAGTATATCCAAATCCACCGTCAGCACTTTGACTGTAATCTAACCAATATGCAAGTTTATTTCCAACCCATTGTGGAGTATGAATAGTTGGCATATTTTTTTCAATTGCTTCCAGAGCAAGCACGGGCCACTGGACAGCAGAATTGTCACTATCACCCCAATTATTTGCGCTGTAAGCATTATAACGCCAACCACCTCGATAACCACCAGCTGTGCTATCTGCTTGTGACCAGGCAATACAATTCATAGCATCTTCCATAACCTCATAATATGTCATTCCTGCAAGATAACCACTATCAATAATCCTATCAGGTTGATTGCTTGCTGCAACTGCTAAAATCGCAATTCCATTCTCATAAGCCATGGGACAATCACTAAAATAGACACCAATACCATCTCCATCTGTATCTGGATTACCAGCATATTCTTCATCAATGGAAACAGTGCGACCGTAAGTATTCAATATCCAATCCAAACCGAGCTGAACGGTTTCAGCATAAATGTCTTCATCAGGATCGTCATTACCATGATGGGCATTCTCTTCAAATGCTAATACTGCTAACCCTGTAGTAGCCATTCCGTAGTCATCATTGGTTGAATACCACCAGCCATTTGCGTTTTGATCTAAGTATAGCCAGCGCATACCGTCTTCAATAGCAGCATTAATCCGCTGTTGTTTATCAACAATCGGGATTACATCAATTGTTGTTTGATCAACATCTATTTGGCTGTTGTCATCAGTCACTGTTAAAGTGGCGGTTTTTATACCACCTGTAGCATAAGTATGCGTTACAGCAATATAGCGAGAGTTTGTAACAACACCAGTTAGAATAGTTCCATCACCAAGATCCCACTCATAGGTTCCGGATGAGATATCACCCCAATGTACATTACCCCAAATTGTAATTTCTCTGCCAACCCAACTATAATAATGAGGCATACAATTTACCATTGGTCCAATTTGTTTTGATCGCATTATTTCATCCCAGTCACCAGGATTATTCAATTCAGGAGAGTGTGGTGGTATTGAATATTTTTCAAGCAACTCCTGTGCCTGGATTATCAGATCATCTGCCAATACAGATGATAACATTAAACCTAATGAAATAATAATTCCGATAAATA
>JAGMCF010000001.1 GCA_023129415.1 Candidatus Cloacimonadota bacterium | reverse complement strand
GGAGGTTCTGGTATTGACTATCTTTACCAGGGTGCTTTATGGTTTGGAGCCAAAAAAATAAGAAGAAACGAATTTTACCAAATACTATACTGGCTGGATCCAAGTCACACAATAACTTGTACAACAAATATGGGCTTTGGGCAAGTTATTGATACATTATGCACAGTTGGTTTTGATGGTGATTCTGATTATTATGAATTCCTACCTGCTTATAATCCACTGGAAAAAAATGCCTTAGGTCAACTCTATGATGCGAACAATATTTATGACGGTATGCTGCAAGCTTCTATCCGGGAACATTTAGCAGGTGTTGATGATGATGGCGATGGACTGGTTGATGAAGATATGCCTGGATTTACTTTCCCATTTAGATCAGCAGATGAACTACCTACTCAATTTAGTGCTTTTAGCGATCTATTTCCAGCCGATTTTCCTGAAAATGCTTCAGGAACTATTGATGATAATAAAAATATCTGGTTTCCTCTTGGATTCATGGTCCTGGGATATGAAGATCCTGATAGTATTTACTGTTTTGCTAAACCTTATGATGATGACGGAGATGGATTAAAAGATGAAGATGGTGCTCCAATCTCCGAACAAGATTATATAGCATATTATTATGACTATAGCCCATTCGGTACACCTGGTAATAGAACACATGGTAGCTCATCTGGTACACATTATCCTCTTGAAATCCGTGTTCGTCAGATAAGTTTTCAATGGAGTTATGAGTATATCAAAAATCTTATTTATGTCGAATTTGATATAACCAATATGCACCCCTCTGATACATTATATGATTGTACAATGGGTGTATATATGGACTGTGATGTTGGTCCACAGGCTTGGGGTAATACTTATTCTGATGATATAAGCAGTTATGTGGCTGGTGAAGGTTATGAATTTGCTTATACTTATGATGCTGATAAAGATGGTGGACTTACTACCGGGTATGTTGCTACAAGAGTCTGCACACCAGACCCGGAGCTATTAGATTTTGCCTGCTGGACATGGGATGTTGGAGATGGACCTAATGATAAGGAAAGATATTGGCTTATGACTCATAATACGGAATCAATTAATCCGCAGAAATGGATTTCTTTAAGGGAATTTCCAGAAACACAATTAAACGACCCATGCGATACTCGTTACCTTTTTGCATTCTACGGTGCCCAACCCGGAACCTTTGAATATGATGAACTAATGAATGGCGAATATTATAAACGCTGGAATCTTAAGCCTTATAGAACTATGAAAATCGTTATCGGAATTTTTCCTGGCGATGACATCCCAGAACTAAAAAGAACAGCTCTATGGGCAAAAGAAATTTATGGTGAGGCACAAACATTAACCACAGTTATTCTACCTGATACATTTAAACATTATGTAGCACCAGGTCCACCCGATAGTCCCAAGATGACACTAAGACAAGCCCCTAATGGTGATTCCATAATGGTATACTGGAATAATAGTTCTGAATTCAGTTATGATGTTATGACTGTCTCACAAGGACTTATTGGCTATCAAAATGAACATGACTTCTTACCAAGTTATAAATCTGATATTGATACATCAGATTCAGATTATAATGCAAATGCTATTGTAGACCCAGCAACTGGATATAGATTGCGTCATGACTTTCAAGGATATTCTATATGGATAGCATCAAACTCTGGTGAACGAGATGCTTATGAAAGAAAAAACAGATGGGATAAGATTGATACACCACAGGACTTAAGGGACTATAATTGCTGTCTTAATCTTCCAGACCCTGAATATGAAGTAGATTTTGGTGGATACCTTGGTATAAATGCAGGACTGCCCTTACCCTATGATGTTGGTTCAAATGAAGGAAATGATATTATATATATTTCAGAGTATGGTGATACAATTAGATGGACTTGCTATTACAAATTAGATACTTTATTCCAATTTGTTCCTGTATATACCGGTGACACTGTATATGGAATCCCACTCTATGCTGCCCATGTGGATTCTTCAATTGTAGATTCTCAAGTGTATATAGAATTACAACAAATTCTAGATGAAGAAATAAAAAAGGAACAAGAAGCATTGTTGTTCAAAAATCCTAATATTGAGGATGATGATATCTATTTAACCCTTTATAGTGATAAATTGATCCCGCTACCTCTTCATCTTGGTCAGCATCTTAATTTTGCAGAATTGAGAAAAGAACGTTTAGCAAGAAGGTATTATAAACATACCATTTTGTATCCAGAAAAAGGCGTTGAGAACTATGTCGCTGTAACTACATTTGATAGAGGCATTCCTGATAAAGACCTTGAATCACTCGAATCTGGAAGGGATGCAAATAGAATAACTATCTTCCCCGGTCCTGCTTCTACTTCTGTTATGGATAAAATATATGTTGTCCCAAATCCATATCTTGGATTAAGCAAGTTTGATGGCAGACGAGAAGGAGATGAAAAAGGTGACAAAAGTAAGAGAATCTGGTTTGTAAATCTTCCGGAGAATTGTACAATTAAGATCTTTACACTTGCAGGTGATCTGGTAGATGTAATAAAACATAGGGGTGCATATGAAGAAGATGTAATTAACCCAAGTAAAGCAACTCATACTGGTTTTACTTCAAGTGGTATACATTCCTGGGATATGCTCTCAAAAAACAATCAAATTATTGCAAGTGGCGTTTATCTTTACTCTGTAAAAGACCACGCTACAAAAGATGTAAAAATAGATAAATTTGTTTTAATTAAATAAATAATACACCCCTTCTCCACCATAAGGCAGATGAAAAGGTGATAATAACGAAAATTGTGATAAAAAAGGTAGGTTAAAATGTTTAAACGAATTTTAGGTCCCATTAAATTGGGAAAAAAGCTTATTTATGGCTTAATAATTCTATTAATCATACCCACACTTCTTCAAGCTGATATCTTCGCTAAAGTAGGCACTTCAGGATTACAGTTTTTAAAATTAGGTGTGGATGCACGTGGAATAGGTATGGGAGAAGCTTATACTCCCTATGTTAAAGGAGCTTCCGCTTCTTATTGGAATCCTGCTGGCTTGGCATACATAAATGGGAGTGAACTATTCCTCAACCATCTTGAATATGTAGCAGATATAAAATATGAATATGCAACTTATGCATTTTCCACCTCTTTTGGTGTGATTGCACTTAATGGTTCAGTACTCTATATGGATTGGATGGATGTTACAACTGAAGATCCCTTTGGTCCTAATGGAGAGCAGTTCACTTGTAGCGATATGATGGCTGGATTATCTTATGCTACCAGTCTAACTGATAAATTTGCCATTGGATTAACTGGTAAATATTTACGACAAAATCTGGATGAGTATGATATTAATGGTTGGAGTATTGACCTTGGTACTTTATACAATACTGGATGGAAAGAACTAACAATTGGTATGAGTTTAAGAAATTTTGGTCCTGACCTTAAATATGAAGTGGATAATGATAAAGATGGATTATATGATGAAGATCCGTTTGACCTTCTTGATAATGATGCTGATGGCTTAATCGATGAAGATAGAGAAGAATTAGAATTCCAGGTTCCTATGAACTTCTCTCTGGGAGCAGCAATTAATCTTTATGAAAGTGATATGCAGTCACTTAATTTTGTTGCTCAACTGGATAACTGTGTGGACAGATTAGAAACTTACAATATAGGAGCTGAGTATCGTATAGGAACTTTCTTTTTAAGATCTGGTTATCAGTTTAATTTGGACTGCCAAACTTTTTCATTTGGCTTGGGTTGGAAAATCCCAACATCCATTGCAATATTAGACCTTGACTTTGCATACAGCCTTTTTGGTGATCTTGAAGAAAAAATGGATGGTAGCTTCTTGACTGGACCTAAGAGATTTTCCATTAAGATGAAGTTTTAATAAATATGAAGACAATTTAACTGCTCCTTCCTGATATATGCTAAGCTTTGCAGTAGGAAGCCAGTTTATTGCCTATTAGAGATGTTAACAAATAAAAAATAATCCCGATGAATCGGGACAAAGAAAGATGGAGGAAAAACCATGAAAAAAATCGCTTTGATTACTATCATATTTGCTTTGTTATGCTTTTCCCTTGCTCTGGCAAATAAAAATGATTTTCAACAACCAAGTGGAAAGGAAATTAAACCTGCTGAGGTAACTTATAACACAGAAAATCTCATTCCTGCTTATCACCTTGGTCGTAATAATACACCAGTTCCTGATTACGAATTTCTACAATTCCCAACCACAATTATGACGAGTTATTATGATTATATGCCTGGTAGTTATAATAGTCATCCTATTCGGATTCAGACTGAATGGGGTGATGGAACATATATCACATTCTTTGGCAGACCATCTACTACTGCTAATCGTAGACAGTATTGGGCATATCTTGATTCTAACTGTGATCTTGTTGATTGGGGTACTATTACAACTTATGATCGTTGGCAGGGTTATGGTGGTATTGTAATGCATCCAGCAACAGGAGATTGTATCGCAGGCTGGCATGAAGATGAGGACGGAGATGGAATTCTTGAAACAACAATCACTTATGATGATTTTGATTTGATAGAAATCCCCGGATTCTGGGCATTTCCTACAATAATATACTCAGTTCCACCTAATGAGTATATCTGGCCCCGTTTGGAACTTGGACCTTCTCCTCTTGGGGATGACTATGTAAGGATTTATCATCTTGCAAACAATGCAGCAGATAACATACATGCACATCCATGTGAGGATGTAAGAATTATGTGGATCGATGTTGAAAATTATAATGGTATGGATTTGAGTCCTATTCTTAATCTTGCAAACTGGAGTGAAGTAACTGTATTTACAGATTGGCGACCTTTTGATTGCCGTCCTTTCTCAACCTTTGCTATAGACCACACTAATCCCGGAAGAGTTGCATTCATTGGCTATGCTGCCTGGCTTTCTGGTGATATCCCTCCTATGCCAGTTGATGAAGGTATCTATGTCTGGGAATCCTATGACTAT